>JAFVFA010000278.1 GCA_017475725.1 Spirochaetales bacterium | reverse complement strand
TCATCGTCATCGTCGTCATCATCATCGCCGCCGAGCTCACCCTCCTCAAGGGCCTTGCACCAGCCGGCTGAACCGTAGACCTCGTCGAAATCGAACGAACCTGTTGCCAGGATATCAGCCACGGGAACATTGCCGTGGTCGGTCTCTATGACCTTCACGCCTGGATGGAGGGCCTGAACGACCTTGCGTACCTTCTCCAGATCCTTCTCCGTGACAAGATCGACCTTGTTGATGACCAGTGTCGAGCAGAACTCGATCTGCTGGATGAGAAGACTCTCCACGTCCTCCTCTCCGATCTCGTCCTTCTTGAGCAGGCTGTCTCCACCTGCGAACTCGTCAACGAGTCTTGCGGCATCGACGACACCTACAACGTTGTCGATCTTGCCGTTCTTTATGAGCTCAAGCTCCTGTGCAATCGGCATCGGTTCACAGACACCCGAGGCCTCGATCAGGATGTAGTCGTACTTTCCCGTCTTTATGAGCTTCTCGATGTTGGTTGCAAGCTGGCTCTTGAGTGTGCAGCAGATGCAGCCGTTTGTGAGAGGCACGATGTCACTTGTATCCGTGATGTTCCCGCCCTTTGCGATGAGGGATGCATCGACGTTGATCTCTCCGATGTCATTTACGATGACCGCAACCTTGTAGCCCTGCTGGTTTGTGAGGACACGGTTGAGGAGTGTGGTCTTTCCTGCTCCGAGATAACCGCAGAGCAATGTGATTGGTGTTTTCTGTTTCTTGACTACTGTCATGTCATACTCCGTACAAATCGAAATATACTAAAAAGTCCCGAAAACGTGAAGTTGCGCTCAGATTCCCTCGTATGCCACAACCGTAGCGACATCATATCCCTTCAGAAGCTCACGGCCCTTGAGTCCCTTAAGCTCTGTCAGGGCTATGATCTTCACGACCTTTCCGCCGCATTTCTCGATCAGCTTGACTGCGGCTTCCATCGTTCCGCCCGTTGCGATCAGATCATCCACCAGGACGACTCTGTCGCCGGGTTTGACGCTTGACTTGTGCATCTCGATGGTGGCCTCACCATACTCCAGGGAATAGGACTGCTCAACGGTCTCCCTGGGAAGCTTGCCCTTCTTCCTTATTGCCACGAACGGCTTGTGGCAGACATATGCCAAAGGCATTCCGAGGATGAAACCTCTGGATTCGGTGCCGGCTATGGAATCGAACTCGTCGTTCTCGATGAGCTTCGCAAGCTCGTCGATCGAAAGCTTGAGTCCATCTGCATCCTCAAGCACTCCAGTTATGTCACGGAACATGATTCCCTTCTTCGGGAAATCCGGAATTGTTATGATGTAATCCTCGACTCTCTTCATTTGCTCCTCCTCTGGCGGATTCCAAACCGACAGCAAGAGCATAGTAGCATAATAGGGAGAAGGCGTAAATATTGACACGATGACAACAAAGTGAGCAATTTTTTCTCACCACATTCAAAAATTTCACATCCATGCACTTTCCATACACCCCTAAATTTTCATGGAAAAGGCGGAAAACCCTGTGGAAACCAGCTTTTTCAGGGCAAAACTGGCACTTGGCACGGGTCTTGCTAGAATATTGGCAGAGCAACAGTTTTTTTCAATATACCTCCTTTTAGTGTGAGTCGTCTGGGAGCAAAATCCCAGACGATTTTCTTTGATGGGAGGTTAACAAAGGAACAAAGTTCTGCAATAATCCAATGCCTATGAATAACGAGAAGAAGAACGGTGGTCTGTGGCAGTTCGTGAAATTCGCGATCTTCGGGACCATCGGTGGAATAATACAGGTAATCTCAGTCAACGTCCTCTATTTTGCAATGAAGGGGTGGACGACACCGCTTCCGTCCTTCCTTGGAGGGATCTTCAGCGAGAAGGTCCTTGGTGAAGGGAACAGCTGCTGGGGTTACATAGTGCCGTTCTTCCTCTCCAATCTGATCTCCCAGATCTTCCAGTACGTGCAGAACAAGAAGACCACATTCAAGTCCGATGCCCCGAAGTGGGTGTTCGGTGTCTACATTGCGGTTGCCGTACTGCTCATGTTCATTATCACCTGGATGCAGGGTGTTCTGAACAACTTCCTGTCATCATCCAGCAGCAGACTTCTGACTGTGCTGGCGCCGACCCTGGCAGTTGTGATTGCGGGGCAGATCTACACGGTTGTGATGTTTCCACTGGAGAAGTTCGTGCTGTTCAGAAAAGCTCGTGGGTGAAGCACGAGAAAGTTCCGGTGTGGCAGGCAGGTCCGTCGGGATTGACCTCGATGACCAGAGCATCGTCATCGCAGTCGCTTGTTATTGAGACTATGTGCTGGTAGTTGCCGCTGGTCTCCCCCTTAAGCCACAGGGTTCTTCTGGATCTGGACCAGAAGCATGTGAGACGACGCTCCATGGAGATCTGCAGAGATTCCCTGCTCATGTAGGCCAGAGTCAGAACCTTCTTGGATTCATGGTCTACAACAATGGCCGGAATCAGGCCCTTATCATCGAATTTCAGATCATCTATTGTAACCATGGCTATCCTCCTACACCAATCTCATCGGAATCCCGTTTCTTGACAGCTCTTCCTTGAGCTCCCTTATACCGACCTCACCGAAATGGAAGATGGAGGCTGCAAGTCCGGCATCCACCTTAGGAAGGCTTTTGAACAGAGTCACGAAGTCCTCCATGCAACCAGCACCGCCACTTGCTATGACGGGAACACTCACAGCGTTGCAGACGGCATCAAGCATCTCAAGGTCAAAGCCCTTCTTCACACCATCGGTGTCTATGCTGTTCAGAACGACCTCCCCGGCGCCGTTCCTGACACAGTCGGATATCCACTTGACGGCCTCCAGTCCGGTGTTCTCCCTGCCGCCCTTGGCGAAGACCCTGAAGACACCGTCAACGCGTTTCACATCTGCCGAGATCACCACACACTGGCTGCCGTATCTAAGAGCGGCCTCCTTAACAAGGGAGGGGTTCCTGATGGCACCGGAATTGACGCTGACCTTGTCAGCCCCGCATTTAAGGACCCTGTCGAAATCGTCGACTGTGTTTATCCCGCCACCGACGGTCAGTGGGATGAAGACCTTCTCTGCTGTCTTTCTGAGGATGTCGGTGAAGAGCCTCCTGCCGTCAGAGGATGCCGTGATATCATAGAAGACAAGCTCATCCGCGCCGTTTCTCGAGTAGAAGTCCGCAAGGTCCACTGGGGAGGAGACATCACGGATGCCTTCGAAGTTGATGCCTTTCACGACTCTTCCGTCACGCACGTCAAGGCAGGGGATTATCCTCTTTGTGATCATTCTGCAACCTCCAGCGCATCCTCAAGCCTGATGGCTCCTGTGTAGTACGCCTTACCTATTATGGCCCCATGGATGTCCATGGCCCTAAGAGCCCTAAGGTCATCAAGGGTGGATATGCCTCCTGAGGCTGTGACCTTCATCCCCGTCTCTTCGGAGATCCTTCTGTACAATCCAAGGTTTGTGCCTTTCATGGCACCGTCTCTGGAGATGTCCGTGACGATCACTGCGGAGACTCCAATGTCCTCAAGTTCCTTCATGAACTCGAAGCCTTCCCTGTTGGAGGTTTCAATCCATCCTTTTACGGAAACATAACCATCTTTAAGGTCAACACCTACGGCTATTCTGTCACCGAATCGCTTCACACACTCCTTGAGGAGAGCCGGATCGTTCAGTGCTGCGGTGCCAAGGATCACGCGGGAGATGCCGGCCTCAAGATACCTTTCAACCGTCTCCATGCTGCGTATGCCGCCGCCGATCTCAGAATACAGGCCCTTGGTGCAGGCTATTCTCTCCACTACCCTGATGTTGACGGTCTCTCCGGTCCTTGCCCCGTCAAGGTCGACTATGTGTATTGCACTGCAACCCTTCGACACGAAATCCTGGGCGAACTCCCAGGGCCTTTCGCTGTAGACGGTAACCTGGTTGTAGTCTCCCTTGAGAAGCCTGACGGCCTTGCCGCCAAGAATGTCTATGGCAGGGAATATGATCATATCACTTCATCTCCACAAAGGCCCGCAGTATCCTGAGACCAACGTCTCCGCTCTTCTCCGGATGGAACTGGGTGCCGAACACGTTGCCGTTCTCCACACTTGCAGTCAGCATTCCCCCATACTCTGTGACGGCAGTGGTGTACGCCTCGCAGCCGGTGGCATGGTATGAATGCACAAAGTACACGTGGTCCCCCTCCCTGATGTACCTGTAGAGTCTGGACGGGTTTCTGTAGATGAGGGCGTTCCATCCGATCTGCGGGACCTTCAGATCCGCCGGGATGGTCTCGGCGATTGACCTGACAGCACCCGGAATCAGACCCAGTCCATCATATTCGCCGTCCTCGTAGTCCTTGTCGAACAGAAGCTGCATGCCAAGGCAGATCCCAAGCATGGGCTTTCCATTCTTCACAAGGTCAAGTACGGAACAGACAAGCCCGCTGTCATCAAGGGCCTTGCGTGCGTCACGGAAGGCACCAACCCCGGGAAGAACCAGTCTGTCAGCTGATGCAAGAACCTCCGGATCCGATGAGACGACAGCCTTCTCCCCTATGGCGGAGAAGGAGCTTCTCAGGGAGAACAGGTTGCCTACCCCGTAGTCTATGATGGCCGTCATCACAGGACTCCCTTTGTGGATGGGATCTCATCCATTGAATCAGGGTCTGCGGAAACGGCGGATCTCAACGCTCTGGCTGCAGCCTTGAACATGCCCTCCGCAATATGGTGGGAGTTTCTGCCGGCCAACTGTCTGATGTGGAGGGTGATTCCTGCATTGTTGGCAAAACCAGTGAAGAACTCCTCAACAAGCTCAGTGTCAAAGGTCCCGATCTTCTCGGTCCTGAAGTCGGCGTTGTAGCAGAGCATGCCACGTCCCGAGATATCCACGGCCACAAGGATCAGAGACTCGTCCATGGGAAGAGTGATGTCCCCGTAGCGTCTGATGCCCCTCTTGTCTCCAAGGGCCTGTCTGAATGCCTGACCCAAGGCGATCCCGATGTCCTCGACGCTGTGGTGGTCATCCACATAGGTGTCCCCATTGCAGGACACATCAAGGTCGAACATCCCATGGCGTGTGAAAAGGGTCAGCATGTGGTCAAGGAAACCCACTCCGGTTGCTATGCGCCCGACCCCCTTCCCATCAAGGTTCAGTTTCAGGCTTATGTCCGTCTCAGCTGTCTTCCTTGCTATCTCCGATGTTCTCATACAACCTCCCCAAGGATATCCCTTGTTGCCTTGATATAGGCTTCCATGCTCTCTCTTGTGCCGATTGACACTCTGCACCAGTTAGACAATCTTGCTTTGTTGAAGTGCCTGACAATGATGCCTCTTTTCTTAAGCTCAATATAATAATCTTCACCATCAATCCTGTTTGAGGACATGAAAATGAAATTGGCCTTTGAATCCAGAACCGTGAATCCAAGATTCCTGAGCTCTTCTGTGGTATAGACCCTGTTCTCCATTATTGTCCTGCAGTTGGCACTGTAGTAGCCCTGGTCATCAAGGATCCCCACGCCCATTGCAGCAGTCATGGAGTTGATGTTGTACGGGTTGGTGGAATACTTGATGGTGTTGAGGTCAGCGATCAGATCCTTTGACCCTATGCCGTAGCCCAGCCTTCCGCCTGCGAAGCTTCTGGACTTGGAGAACGTCTGGCAGACCAGGATGTTCGGATACCTCATTGTAAGGTCAACGCAGCTCTCGCCGCCGAAATCCACATATGCCTCATCCACAACGACCACCCTGTCCGGATCCTGCGCCACCAGGCGCTCGATCTCGGACTTGGGCAACGCCATACCGGTTGGTGCGTTGGGATTGGCAATGAAGACCGTCCCCTTCCTTCCCGTGTAGTCATCGATGCACAGGGAGAAGTCATCCTTCAGAGGGATGGTCTCGAATGGGGTTCCGTTCAGCTGTGCGAACACAGGATAGAAACCATATGTGATGTCTGCGAACAGCGCTGGATTGTCCTTGTCCGTGAAGGCCATGAAGGCAAAGTTCAGGATCTCGTCGGAACCGTTGGTCGCAAGGACCATGTCGGGATCCACACAATAGGTTTCGGCTATCTTTTTCGTGAGAGCCACGCAGTTGGGGTCGCTGTAGAGATTCAGGGACCTTGTGTTCTCCCTGGCATACCTGAGGCTCTTCTCAGATGGAGGGAAAGGACTCTCGTTGGTGTTGAGCTTTATCAGCCTCTCCATGTTCTGGGGCTGCTCCCCAGGCGTGTAGGGCTCAAGTTCCGAGTATTTTCTAGAGAAGTATCTGCTCATGCCTTGCCTCCTCTGACCAGAGCGCTTCTGGCATGGGCCTCAAGCCCCTCCATCCTTGCAAACAGGGCAATGTCGTCGGCCACACCATCAAGAGCCTTCTGCGTGTAGTAGGTGAACTGGTATTTCTTGACGAACTCGTCAACGGAGAGCGGAGATGAGAACCTTGCCGTCCCGCTTGTCGGAAGGGTGTGGTTCGGACCAGCCATATAGTCACCAAGGGCTTCCGGACAGTTCCTACCAAGGAAGACGGAGCCGGCATTGTGGATCTTGTCCAGGTAGTCAAACGGATTGTCCACACATACCTCAAGGTGCTCAGGAGCGATTCTGTCGCTGACCTCGATGGCCTGTTCTATTGAGTTGACTATGATAATCTTTCCGTTATCCTCAATTGAAGCCCTTGCAATCTCTTCTCTGGGCAGGACTGACAGTTGCCTTTCAAGTTCCTCCGCAACCTTTGGAGCCAGATCCTTGCTGTCTGTGACCAGCACGGCAGAGGCGTTCCTGTCATGCTCCGCCTGGCTGAGCATGTCGGCTGCAAGTACCTTGGGATCTGACTTTCCGTCGGCAATGATGAGGATCTCGCTTGGACCTGCGACCATATCTATGCCGACTATGCCGGAGACCTGCTTCTTGGCTTCAGCGACATAGATGTTCCCAAGTCCTACAATCTTGTCAGCCTTGGGGACGCTCTCGGTTCCATACGCAAGGGCTGCAATGGCCTGGGCTCCACCGACCTTGAAGACCCTGTCCACTCCTGCCACAAAGGCAGCTGCCAATACGGCAGGGTTGACCTTTCCGTCCTTTCCTGGAGGAGTGACCATGACAACCTGACCGACCCCTGCAATCTTTGCAGGAAGGGCATCCATGAGAACAGTGGAGGAAAGCGCCGCAGTGCCACCGGGGACATAGATACCTGCAACCGAAACGGGGACTATCTTCTGTCCGAGGACCACACCATCCTTCTCCGAGACGACAAAGCTTTCACGCTTCTGGTGGAAGTGGTAGGAGCATATGTTGGCTGAGGCCTTGTGCAGGACCTTCATGAACTCGGGGTCCATGGAGTTGGCGGCATCCTCGATCTCCTTCCTGGAGACTTCTATCGAATCGATCTCAACGCCGTCAAGCTTTCTGGTGTATTCCCTGAGTGCCGCATCCCCATTGGTCTCCACATCCTTGAGTATTGCGGAGACAACTCCTGAGACATCTCTGGAGGATGTTGACCTTGAGAATATCTCGC
>JAFVFA010000277.1 GCA_017475725.1 Spirochaetales bacterium | reverse complement strand
GTCAATAGCTGGTGGACAGGTTTTTCAAAAAAATGCCTCTGCCTTCGGTTGACTTGATCTATTGTAGATGATACCTTTAATACGCCTCTTTATCCATCGTTGATGGATCATTTTATTGTCCGTAAGGAGGAACCCATGAGGAATTATGAGTTCACCGTCATCTTCGACGCTAACGAAGAGAAGACAGCCAAGGGTTTGGAGTTCGTCACAAGCCAGCTGGCAGCTGCTAAGGCAAACATCGCCAAGCAGGAAGACATGGGCGTAAGGAATCTCGCCTATCTGATCAAGAAACAGGACAAGGGCCATTACTACTACTTTGAGCTCGAGGCAGAGCCTCAGAGCATCAACGCAATGGCTGCAGAGTTCCTGCTTCAGGGAGAGATACTCAAGCATCTGTTTGTTTTGAAGTGATTTAGGAGAGTACAAATGGCAGTAGACATCAATGTTGTCGTTTTGGTTGGACGTCTCACACGTGACTGTGAGCTCAGATCGACACCGCAGGGTACATCAGTTTGCCGCTTTTCCGTCGCAGTCAACAGAAGAAAGAGGACTGGGGACAGATGGGAGGACGAGGTAAGCTACTTTGACGTTGTCCTTTGGGGCAAGTCAGCGGACACGCTCAAACCATATCTGCTCAAGGGACGCCAGGTCTCCATAGAGGGAGAGCTCAGGCAGAACCGCTGGGAGCAGGACGGCAAGAACAATTCAAAGATTGAGGTCGTAGCCAACAACGTACAGCTTCTTGGTGGTGGTACCCAGGGCGCACCTGCACCTATGCAGTCTTCACGTCCTGAGCCTTCAAGGGGTTCATCACAGTCAATGCCGGGGCCTGAGGCCTTCGATGACGGCGATGACATCCCATTCTGATTTAATTTAGGAGAAATTCAAATGCCAATGCATGACGAGAAAGAGAACATGAACGCCGAGGCCGGTAGTTTCAGAGATAAGAAGATGGGCGGAAAGCGCACCAATTTCAAGAAGAAGGTCTGTAAGTTCTGCGCACAGAAGATCGAGCCGGACTACAAGAACCCTGATATGCTCAGACGCTGCACAACAGAGCGCGGCAAGATCCTTCCTGCAAGGATCACAGGAACCTGCGCAAAGCACCAGAGAGCTCTCACACAGGAGATCAAGAGGGCCAGAGTCCTCGCTTACCTGCCGTTTGACAAGCAGTAAGGAAGTTTGATGTGGAGCAGACGGACAGAGCGGCTTTAAGGAACCTGATACTCGGGGCGGTCCTGGGTGTGATCCTGTCGAGATTCTCGATCGGGTCCATATTGATGACGGTACCCGTGCTTCTGGCTTGCAGAGGCGTGAGGAGAGACGGCATCAAGGCAGGTGTCTTCGGAGCCATGCTCCTGGCCGTGACGGTCTGGTCGCTGGTGTCGTACCGTGAACTGATCGGGACCGAGTACTGGCCTGTGATGCTCACCGGGCTTTACGTGCCGGTGGCCATGATAGCGGGCTCTGCCGTTTGGGCGCTTACCTATGGACGCAGCGGATCGCTGATGCGAAGGTTCTTCTGGGCCTGCATCCCGGTCTTCGCCATGGGGCTTCTGATGTCACTCTACTTTGCGATAGACGAATCGCAGGGGGTAAGGGACATCATGGTGAACAGCGTGCTGTACTACGTCCGGTCGGATACGCTCGGCGTTGACTTCGAGCCGATTGTCAGGATGGTCGTGGATTCCCTGATGTACTATTTTGCACCGATGGGGGTCCTTCTTCTGGCCTTTCCGATAGTCGTCTCTGATGTGAACCTGAACAGATTCGACGAGCAGTGGCAGTACGACTTCGCCAACATGAAGCTTCCGGACACCTATGTCTGGGTCCTTTTCGGGTCCCTTGCGCTGTCCCTGCTGAGCGTCTGGCTCAAGGCGTTCCCCGTCTGGCTGAAGGCCCTTTCGTGGAACCTTGCCCTGAGCATGATGGTGCTCTACTTTGTGGTGGGCGTGTCTATTCTGGTGGCGTTCGCACGCAGAAGGACGGCTGCCATAACCGCAGGAAGGATCGTTTTCACGGTCTGCCTGTTCTGCTTCATACCGGGACTGAACGTGGTTGCGGTCTTCGGGCTTCCCGTACTGGGGATCCTTGAGACGTGGATCCACTTCAGATGAGAAAGGAAACATACTTTAACAAGGAGTATTCATATGAAAATCATTTTGAATCAGGACGTACCTAACCTCGGAGAAGAGGGAGATGTCTGTGTGGTAAAGGATGGATATGCTCGTAACTATCTGCTGCCCACTGGTGCTGCGGTACTGTACAACAACGAGAATCTGTCAATCTTCAAGAGCAGAGCTGCTGCCATCGAGAAGAGAAAGGTTGCAAAGCGCGAGGCTTCAGCTTCACTGAAGGAGAAGCTCGATGACCTCACACTCAAGCTGGTCGTCTCAGCCGGCGATTCCGGAAAGCTCTTCGGTTCAGTCACAGCTCTGATGGTCCAGGAGGAGCTTGCAAAGCAGGGATTCGACATCGAGCGCAAGAAGATCGAGGTCGCTTCACACACAATCAAGCAGGTCGGTCTCTATTCCGCAAGGATCCATCTGTATGAGAACGAGTCTTCCATCATCAAGCTGAACGTCGTTGCGGTCTTCGGGCTTC
>JAFVFA010000276.1 GCA_017475725.1 Spirochaetales bacterium | reverse complement strand
TGAGAGAAGGAACCTTTTGAAGGCCTATGGGGCAGAGATTGTGCTCACAGACGGCTCAAAGGGGATGAAGGGAGCTATCGAGAAGGCTGAGGAGCTTGCAAAGGACATACCGAACAGCTTCATCCCGGGACAGTTCGTCAATCCGGCTAACCCAGCTGCCCATCGTGCAACTACAGGTCCGGAGATCTGGAGAGACACGGACGGCAAGGTCGATTTCTTCGTTGCAGGCGTAGGTACGGGTGGAACATTGACGGGAGTCGGCGAATATCTCAAGTCCCAGAACCCGGACGTGAAGGTCATTGCAGTTGAGCCGGAGACGTCACCTGTTCTGTCAAAGGGTGTGGCAGGCCCCCACAAGATCCAGGGAATCGGTGCCGGATTCGTCCCTGCAATATTGAACACGAAGGTCTACGACGAGATAATCACCGTCTCGAACGAGGATGCGTTCGCCACTGGCAAGGCCATCGCCAGGGCTGATGGCGTTCTGGTCGGGATCTCCTCCGGAGCTGCATTGTTCGCAGCCACCCAGATAGCTAAGCGCCCGGAGAACAAGGGCAAGACGATTGTGGTTTTGCTTCCGGACACAGGGGACAGGTACCTTTCGACACCGCTTTTCCAGGATTGATGGAGGAGACATGAGGATTTCCACAAAGGGACGTTATGCTCTCTGTGTGATGCTGGACCTTGCCCAGCATTATGGGGAGGGCTGCGTCTCCCTAAAGGACATCGCCGCAAGGCAGAACATATCAAAGAAGTATCTTGAGCAGATTGTGGCCCTGCTGAACAGGCCTGATATGCTCAAGACCGTCAGAGGGGCCCAGGGCGGCTACATGCTTGCCCGGACCCCGAACAAATACACGGTAGCTGAGATCCTGAGGCTTGCGGAGGGCAGTCTGGCCCCTGTTCCGAACCTTGAGGACCCGTCAGAGGCCGCGGCTGCCGCAGACTCGCAGCTCCTGTATGTATGGCAGGGGCTGTTCGACAACGTCAACAGCTATCTTGAAGGCATAACGCTCCAGGACATAATCGACCATCAGATGAACAGCTTTGACTACATGATTTGAGGCTGTTGAAGGGACTTTTTCACTTTAAGAAGGATGAAAACCTGTTTATAGTGAAAAACTTCTTGTCTTATAGTGAAAAACTCAGCCCAGAAGCTGTCTGAGGCTCTCCTTTGTGTTCTCCAGGGCCTGGCTGTACTGGTCCTCCATCTTCTTCAGGTTCTGGCTGATGAGCTGTGAGTACTGCTGGCTGTTGACGCCCTCAGGATTGTTCTCCATGGCCTGCTGGATCTGGGCCTTCATCCTGTCCACGAACGCGCTCTTGGCATCCAGATACTGCTTCAGGAAGTCCCCGATCTGCTGCATAAGGCCTGTGGCCTGGGGGTCTCCTGATGTGACCAGGTTTACAAGGTCGCATGTGCGCTCGAAACGGAGCTGGTAGATGTCGTCAGACGGGAGGCTGATGTTCGACAGTATCGTGCTGACCATGCCATCTCGGACAAGCTTGAGATCGTTGCCTGCATATGATGCGTACTGGGTGGCGACCTCCTCGATCTTTTTGTCGGTGTTGTTCAGGTAACCGCCTGCAAGTGCCATTCCGTCCTTGCCCAGCTTGTCGGTGCGGTACTTCTCCTCATCGATCTCTATGTCCTTGGTCTTCTCCAGTGCAATCTCCCATGCAGACTTGATTCTAGCCATGTCGTGTCTCCTATGACTCTGATGTATGACACTAAGATAACCATTTTCGGAGTCTAAGACAACTTTATGTGCTATCATTGCCGATATGGAAAAACTCTATTATCAGGACACATATCTCAGGACTGCGGAAGCCGCAGTCACTTCCGTCAGACACACAGACAAGGCCACAGAGGTCCGAACCGACAGGACCATCTTCTATCCTGAAAGCGGCGGGCAGCCGGGTGACAGGGGCTTCATAGGTCCATACAGGGTCATCGACACCAGAAAGGCGGATGATGGGGACTCGATCCTTGTTCTGGACAAGGGCTGTCCGATAGAGGAGGGGGAGCACCTGACCTTGGAGATAGACTGGGGACACAGGTATGGCTACATGGTCATGCATGCGGCGCAGCACATGCTTTCAGGGCTGCTCTACACGAACCACAAGATAGGGACGGTGGCTGTGCATCAGGGAGAGGAGTACCTTACCATCGAGACTGACAGGGGAGAGATCGAGCAGAGCACTGTGGACGCCCTTGTGGATGAGGCCAACAGAGCGATCTCAGAGGCGCATCCGATAGTCTACCACGAGCTCAGCCACAAGGATGCAGAGGCCTTGGGTCTGAGAAGGTCCATCAAGGTGGAGGGCGATGTCAGGATAGTGGAGATAGTCGGTGTGGACCGCATAGCCTGCGGAGGTGTCCACGTTGCCAACACTTCGGAAATAAGACTTGTGCAGAGCCTTGGCCATGAGCTGATCAGAGGTCATGTAAGGCTCTATTTCCGCTGCGGAGAGCAGGCGGTAGGGAGCGCGATTCGCAGCGAGAAGGTGATCCAGAGCCTGAACAGGCGCCTGAGCTGCAGGACGGAGGAGCTTGAAGCGCAGGTCGAGGCACTGCAGAACGCCCTGACAGAGGCCAGAAACGCAAGGGCCCAGGCACAGAGAAGCCTTGCGCTGTATCAGGTCAGGGAGAACACAGATGCAGAAGGTCTCTGTCTCATTGGGTGCGAAGAGGGTTCCGACCTTCTGCCTTATGCGAATGCCGTTCCTCTCTTTCCGGATCTGGCAATGGTGGTTCTCTGCCCGGACAAGGAGAGGACAAAGTGGCTCATTGCCCTTAAGGGTAAGTATGAGAAAGTTGACTTCAATGGTCTGATTCGCCCGATTCTTACGAAAATCAACGCAAAAGGTGGCGGTAGAAGCCCTGTTTTCCAAGGCGTTGCAAATTGCAACGACAGCAATGCTCTTAAGGGCTTCATGGAGGAGTTCAGAAGAACGGTTCTGGAGTGATCTCAGTTGAACTGCTTGGCTATTGCCAAGGCCACATCCTCTGCCTGTGGAATGGTCTTTGCCTCAAGGTCCTTTGAGAACGGGATTGGGGTGTTTTTTCCGCTGAACTGCATGATGGGGCACTTGAGGGACCTGAAGGTCTCGGGGTCCTCGCAGATCGATGCGCAGACCTGTGCATCGATTCCACCTATGCCGTTCGGGTCCTGTATCAGGGCTACACGACCAGTCCTCTGGACCTGCCTGAAGATTGTCTCCTTGTCCAGCGGATTGAGTGTGCGCAGATCCACAACAGTTGCGTTGATACCGTCATCCCTGAGTATCTCGGCCGCCTTTAGCGCCGTGCAGACCGCATGGGAATAGGCGATTATGGTGACATCGAGACCGTTTCCTATGACCTTCGCCTTGCCAATCTCGACAGGTTCAGGTGATATCTCTCCGTCAATGGGATAGAGCAGCTTGTGCTCGAAGAACAGGGTGGGGTTGTTGTCCCTGATGGATGCCCTGAGAAGATGGTAGGCGTCAGAAGGGTTGGACGGGGCCACTATCTTGAGTCCCGTGCCGTTCAGGAACAGGGCCTCCGGGCTCTGTGTGTGCTGGGCGCCGTGACCTGTGCCGCTGCCTTCCGGAAGACGGACTGTGATTGGGCAGCAGAACTGTCCTCCGCTCATGAAGTGCGTCTTTGCGGCGTGGTTTACAATCGGGTCGAAGATCAGGGTGTAGAAGTCTGCGTACATTATCTCTATCACCGGTCTGAGCCCCATCATGGCAGCACCAACGGCCATGCCTGTGAATCCTTCCTCTGATACCGGGGTGTCCACCACCTGGTCCGGATGCTCCTTCCACAGACCTTCGGAGACCTTGAAGCAGCCGCCGTAGACGCCTATGTCCTCGCCGAAGAACACAACGTTCCTGTCGGCTGTCATCTCATCGGAAAGTGCCTTCCTGATCGCTTCACGGAATGTCATGGACGGGCCTCCTTTGGTGCGTAGACAAGGTCCTCGACCTCTTCCGGTGTGAGCTTGTCGTTCCTGCTCTCAAGAGCCTGTCTGGCCTGGAGCTCCATGCCGTCGTTGCATTCCTTCTCGATCTGCCGGATCTGCTCCTCCGTCAGATATCCGCATTCAATGAGCTTCTGCTCGAACAGGATGATCGGGTCCCTAAGAAGCCACTGCTGCTCCTCGTCCGATGTTCTGTAGAGGCGTCTGTCGCTCTTGGAATGTCCCTTGAAACGGTATGTCAGGACCTCGAGAAGGTAGGGGCCGTTACCTGACCTGATGTAGTCAGTCGCCTCCTTCACTGCCTGATAGACGGTCTCGAAGTCGTTTCCGTCTATTGTCTTCCCAGGCATGCTGTAGGCCTTTGCCCTGTCAGAGATGCGGTCTATGCTGATCATCTTGTCGCTTGGGGCGGACATCCCGTAGCGGTTGTTCTCGCAGTAGAAGAGAACGGGGAGCTTCCAGATGGAGGCCAGGTTCATGGACTCATGCACGCTGCCTCTGCTTGAGGCTCCGTCTCCGAATATGGCAACGCTGATGTTCTTGACGGGAACCGGTGGAAGGTCCTTGGGGTTCTGCGTTGTGGATGTGGCGAACGATGCGCTTCCAACGCTCTTGAACTTCTGGTAGAAGGCCACTCCGGTTGCAAGGGGGACACCTGAACCCACCACGGCAGAGGAGCCCAGGTTGCAGTTCTCCCTGTCAGGCATGTGCATGCTCCCGCCAAGGCCCTTCGCCAGGCCGTGCCTTGAGCCGAAGAGCTCGGAGAACATGGCAACCGGCCATGACCCCTTGCAGATCGAGAATCCATGGCACCTGTGGGTCGGGACTATCCAGTCCTCATCCTCAAGGGCCATGCAAAGACCGGCCTGTGCGGCTTCCTGCCCGTTGGCAAGATGGGTGGTGCCATGCACCAGACCGGCTTTGAACAGTTGTTCGGTCTTCTCTTCGAAGTACCTTGAATTCAGCATGATGCGCAGGGCATCGATACTCAGGTCTTTGTCAATCACAGCAAACAGTCAAGGTCGATCTCGGCCACGACGGCGGGCATTGAACAGCCCCAGCTCTCAAGAACGGCCGGGTGGACCTCGCCGAAGACTCCGATCTCCTTTCCTCCAACCATTATCTTAGCACAGCGTCCCTCTATGAACCTAGGATCATTTTCCGGGGCTGCAAGTGTGTACTCCACTCTGAGGAAGTACATCAGCGTGTTGATGAAGCTGTTGACGTCGTTGAAGCCTGCGCTTCCGTCTGCGCACATGAAGCCCAGATTGTTTCTGGTGACTGTGCCGCTGTTGTCGGAAGGCTCAAGGAAAGCGACCTTGCCGACCTCGAAGATCTTGTGCGGATATGTCGCGTGTCCGGAGACGCTCTCGCTCTCAAGCAGTGACGGGATGATCGAAGGTCTGACGGCCTCGAAGTTCTCGCTCATCGGGTTGGAGATCATGATGACCTTGTCACCTGTGATGTGCATGTTGTCCACGTACTCGCGTCTGGAGCCGAGGTAGTTGTAGATCATCTCCTGGAAGCCCATTCCGACCATGATGTCCTTGACCTTGCGTCCAAGCTCCTCGGCCGGTGTGAGACGTCCCACTGTGAAGTCGCGCGGGATTGTGGGCTCGAAGTTCTCCAGACCGTATCCGATCATGACATCCTCGACCACATCCACCGGATGCAGGAAGTCGTTGCGGTACTCAGGGCAGGTGATGTGGATGGTCTCGCCCTCGGAGACGCTGTAGACGCCCATTCTGAGAAGTGCATCCTTTGCATCCTCGACCGTCAGGTCCTCTCCTAGAACGTGCTTGATCTCCTGCAGTGTGCAGCTCTGTGAATCCTGGAAGTAGTAGGGTACGGTGATCTCCTTGCCGAACTCCGTCTCATATGGGTAGACGACCTTGACGGGCTCGATCGTGAAGCCGAGGTCCGCCATGTCCACCGCCATGATGGAGGCGCAGAGCAGGATGTCCTTGAGTCCCGGACCTGACATCTCGACGAAGAGGTTGCTGTCGCCGACCTCAACAGCTCCGACGTAGGCGCTGTTGATCACAGGCGGCATTGAGAGAGTCTCGCCTGCGTCGTCGTAGAGGTAGGGGTAGACCGGCTTGTCCTTGATTATGTAGCCGTACTCCTGTCCCTTCGGATGCTTCTCCAGAATCTCCCTGAGAGTGAGGTCCTCATCCATGTGCAGAGGTGTGAAATGGGTCTTGTCAGGATCGGCACCGTCATAGTGGATAGGGTATTTGATGGGGTCGTTCTTGTAGATTCCCATGGCTATGGTCTTTCTCTTGCGGCCGAAGTTGAAGCAGAGCTTCTCCTGGCTCTGGATGAGTGTGAGAAGGATGTCCTCGTCGACGACCTTTCCGGTTGCCACGAAGCCGCATGAGAACTCGCGGACCTCCTTGGCCCTTGGACCGACATGGAGCTCGCGCCCCTTGTTGTCAGCTGTGAAGCACTTGGAGGAGAAGAAGTCATACTCCTTGATCTCCGGGTTCTCGTAGTTCCTGAGAAGTCTGGCAAGC
>JAFVFA010000275.1 GCA_017475725.1 Spirochaetales bacterium | reverse complement strand
CGCCAAGCTCCATCTTGGTCCTCTCCGTGCCCTGTGCGTCATGGCCGGCCCCTATGGACTCCATGATTTCATAGAGCTCGTCGCCCAGGAAGATGGACACTATTGCAGGAGGGGCCTCGTTGGCTCCAAGCCTGTGGTCGTTCCCGGCGCTGGCCACAGAGACGCGCAGAAGGTCCTGGTACTCGTCCACGGCCTTGATCACTGCCACAAGGAACAGAAGGAACTGCGCGCTGTCCTTCGGGTTCTTGCCCGGATTCAGGAGGTTGTGCCCTGTGTCTGTGGACAGGGACCAGTTGTTATGCTTGCCGCTTCCGTTTATGCCGGCGAACGGCTTCTCATGCAGAAGACAGGCAAAGCCATGGCGTTCGGCGACCTTCTTCATGACCTCCATTGTCAGCTGGTTATGGTCAACAGCCACGTTGGTGGTGGCGAAGACAGGGGCAAGCTCGTGCTGGCAGGGGGCAACCTCGTTGTGGCGGGTCTTTGCACTTACGCCAAGCTTCCAGAGCTCCTTCTCCAGGTCCCTCATGTAGTCGGCCACACGGGTCTTGATGGAACCGTAGTAGTGGTCATCCATCTCCTGTCCCTTGGGGGCCCTTGCCCCGAAGAGCGTCCTTCCGGTGAAGATCAGGTCATTCCTCTTCTCGAAGTCAGACTTGTTCACCAGGAAATACTCCTGCTCCGGTCCGACTGTTGTGATGACCCTCTTGACGTCATCCCGTCCGAACAGGTGCAGAATCTTCACTGCCTCATCGCTCAGAGCCTCCATGCTGCGGAGGAGAGGTGTCTTCTTGTCCAGAGCCTCACCCGTGTATGACAGGAAGACGGTTGGGATGTACAGTGTGTCATCCCTTATGAATGCATAGCTTGTGGGGTCCCAGGCAGTGTATCCCCTGGCCTCGAAGGTGGCTCTCAGACCACCCGAAGGGAATGAGGAGGCATCGGACTCCCCCTTGACCAGCTCCTTTGCGGAGAACTCCATTATCACCCTTCCTCCCTCTGCGGGGGAGATGAAGGCATCGTGCTTCTCGGCCGTGATTCCGGTCATAGGCTGGAACCAGTGCGTATAGTGTGTGGCACCATGCTCTATAGCCCATGTCTTCATTGCATTGGCTACGCTGTTGGCCACATTGAGGTCTATGTCCTTGCCTTCGGAGACTGTCTTTCGAAGGGACTTGTAGATGTCCTTTGGCAGCTTCTCACGCATTGCGGCATCGTTGAAAACCAGGCTTCCGAAATAATCTGCGACCGTCTCCATATCAGAACCTCTTGATATTATTATGCGACTTTTCTACCCCATAGGGGGTGAACCTGTCAACAGAAACAGATGAAATTGCATAAAAATACCACTGGACACAACCGTCTTATTATCGCAACATTTGAGCAACGGAGGCGGACATGGATAGAGCTACCATAGACAGGACCATGAAATTCATGAAAGAGCAGGACGTCCGCTTTGTGCGCCTTGCCTTCTGCGACATATTCGGCCAGCTGAAGAACCTTTCGGTGAGCATCGACGCCGCCGAGAAGGTGCTCGAGAAGGGGGTCGGCTTCAATGCCTCCGCAATCAGGGGCTTCATGAATGTCCAGGACTCTGACCTGATCCTGTTCCCTGATCCCGACACGCTGAAGATCCTTTCCTGGAGACCTGAGCATGGTAGGGTGGCACGTTTCCTCTGCTCGATCTGCCATGCGGACGGAAGGCCATTCGAGGGGGATGCACGCCAGCTTCTCAAGACATACAGCGACAGCCTCGAGGCTGATGGCTACAGCATAACCGTGAGTTCGGAATGCGAATTCTATCTCTTCAAGCTCGATGATGAAGGCAACCCCACCGACACCCCGATGGACAGGGCCTCCTACTTCGAGGTTGCCCCCATAGACAAAGGCGAGAACATCAGACGCGAGATCTGCCTGACAATGGAGCAGATGGGTCTTTCATATGAGGCCAGCCACCATGAGAAGGGACCAGGCCAGAACGAGATCCGCTTCAGCTCCTCCACCCTGCTCAATTCGGCTGACAATCTGATAACCTTCAAGGACATCGTGAAGGTGACATCCAACAGGATGGGGCTCTTTGCATCGTTCCTCCCGAAGCCGCTCTTCAACGAATGCGGAAGCGGCCTCACATTCAACATCTCCATCGGAGGCCGGAAGGCGGAAGGAAGGAAAGCTGAGCTGACGATGCACATGGTCGGCGGGATACTCAGGAGGATCAAGGAGATGACAATCTTCCTGAATCCGATTGCCAACTCCTACGAGAGGCTCGGAGAGACGGACACCCCTGCACTTGTGAACTATGCATGCGGGAACCAGAAGGTCCTGATCAAGGCAAGCCCGGAACTCGGCAGGGTCAAGACAAGAAGCGCAGACCCCGCCTGCAATCCGTACCTTGCAAGTCTGCTCCTCTGCGGGGCGGCGATGGAAGGCATAAGGGACGAGGTCAACCCTGACGACTACAACACTGCAGAGGAATTGCCGGACACATTGAACGATGCCATAAAACTTGCAGAGAAGTCGGAATTCATCAAGACAATGATCTCTGAGACCCTCTTTGACAGATTCCTTGAAGCCAAACGTGAGGACTGGGAGGAGAGTTCGCTTTCCGGAGACCCGATGCTCAAGGCAAAGAACATGGAGTTCCCCGTCACCTGATCACTCGTACTGGGAGGCGTAGAGCCTGTAGTAGAACCCCTTCCTGTCCATCAGCTCTCTGTGTGTGCCCTGTTCAACGACATCGCCATGATCAAGGACCAGTATGTTGTCCGCGTTCTGTATGGTGGACAGCCTGTGCGCTATGACGAAGCAGGTCTTCCCCTCCATGAGCTCACGCATCGCCGCCTGTATCTCCTTCTCAGTTGACGTGTCGACGTTGCTTGTGGCCTCGTCAAGGATGAGCATCTTGGAGTCATACAGCATTGCCCTGGCAATTGTCAGAAGCTGCTTCTGTCCCTTGGAGATGTTTCCTCCGTCCTCGCTTATGACGGTGTCATAACCGTTCGGGAGCCTCATGATGAACGGGTGTATATGGGCTTTCTTGGCAACCCGGACCACATCATCCATGGTTGCGTTCTCGGCGCCATAGGCAATGTTCTCGTAGACCGTGCCCCTGAAGAGCCAGGTCTCCTGCAGGACCATTGCATATGCCGCCCTGAGGGAAGTCCTTGTATAGTCCAGCTCGTTCCTGCCGTCAACCCTTATCTCCCCGCTGTCACAGTCATAGAAGCGCATCAGAAGGTTTATCATTGTGGTCTTGCCCGCTCCTGTGGGACCAACAATGGCGATCAGTCTGCCTCTTGGGGCATTGAAGCTCAGGTTGTGGAGGATCGTCCTGTCCGGGACATAGCCGAAGGAGACATCATCGAAGCAGACGTCGCCTTTGACCTCTGAGAGCTCTGTGGCGTTCTCCCTGTCGGGAACCTCCTCCGGCTGGTCAAGCAGGTTGAAGATCCTCTCGGAGGCGGAGAGTGCCGAGAATATCTCGTTCATTATGTTCGCTATCTCATTGATCGGACCAGAGAACTTTCTGGAATACAGGATGAAGGAGGAGATCTGTCCGAGAGTGACGATTCCGCCCATGTAGAGGAATGAACCCAACGTGGCTATCAGTCCCAGCGACATGTTGTTGATCATTCCCATTGAAGGGCCGATGGCAACACCCCTGCTGTCCGCGTTGTAGTAGGCGTCCGCTGCGGCTGTGTTGACCTTCTCGAAGTTCTCGCAGACCTTGTCCTCGTATGCATAGGCCTGGATTGTCTTCTCTCCCGAGAACATCTCCTCAACAAAGCCGTTCATGGTACCGTAGCTCTTTGACCTCTTGATGTACAGGGGCCTTGTCTTCCTCTTTATGTACACGGTGTAGGAGACGGAGATCGGAATGGTCACTAGCACTATCACCGCCAGATACGGGGAGATCCTTATCATCATGAACAGGGAGCCGATCACCGTCACCATGCTTGTCATGATGGCCACTATGTCTGTCTGGATAGAGGCGGCCACAACGTCGACGTCATAGCTGACACGGCTGATGATGTCTCCGGCCTGGTTCGTGTCGAAGAACGAGACCGGCAGTCTTGAGAGCTTCTCGAAGCATTCCTTCCTGAGCCTCTTTGCGGTGCGCTTGGCAACAAGCGTCATCAGGAGGTTGATCCCGATTGAGATCAGGGAGGAGCCAAGATAGAACACCAGCATCAGTCGGACATAATGGAAGACCTTTGCGAAATTGACCTGCCCCTTGCCAGCGGCGGCCTCGTTTATGGCCTTTCCGGCAAGGCTCGGACCTATGAGGGTG
>JAFVFA010000274.1 GCA_017475725.1 Spirochaetales bacterium | reverse complement strand
CTTCTTCAGCATCGGAATATCATTGTAATCGTCTCCAATGGCCATTATCTCTGAGTTTCCTATGCCATAGTGGCGCGCCAGAGCATCGATTGCGCTTCCCTTGTCATATCCGGATACCATCACCTCAAGGAAGTCCCCGCTCCTGTACAGCGTGAGCTTGGAGACGTCAAGACTCTCCCTGATATCCTGGACTATCGCAGCCAGTTTCTCAGGCTTTGGGGAAAGGAAGACGACCTTGTTCGTGTCGAACCTGTCTATAAGCTCCCTGAACCTGCCTACACCGCATTCGCAGTTGTATATCCTCCTCTTGATCGCATAGCAGTAGGAGTTGCGTCTCTCAAGGTACCAGTCCATGCCGTCGAAGAGTATCATGTCCAGACTCTCGTCTTGGTTCCTTTCCCTTATGTCTATCAGGGTCGATGCGGTGCTGTGGTCCATCCTGTGGTCGTCTATTATGGTGCTGTCCTCATCTACCATGGTGCCACCGTTGAAGCATGAGACGGGTCCCGTTATCTCCATCCTCTCGTAGAACGGTCTGACCCCCGTCACAGGTCTTCCGGAGACAAGCGTGAAATGGACGCCTGCATTGTAGGCATTGCGTATCCATCTGATGTTCTCTTCGCTGAGTGACTTGTCATCCTTCACCAGCGTACCGTCTATGTCACAGCAGATCGCCTTGACCTTGTTCTCCATTTCATCTCTCCCTTGTCATTTGGTATGGAACCGCTTCCTGAGCTCCTGCCGGATGGCGGAGTGGAAGACGGCCACTCCAAGGACCGCAAAGGCTCCTGCCACAGAACCCATGGTGATTGTGGGCCAGTTCAGCTTGGGCATCCTTATGTACATGGCAAGAAAGGCTGCCAGTGCAAGAATGATCTCCCAGATCAGCGGCATTATGTTGTTCTTTCTCTTGTTTATGTTCAGCACGAAAATGAAGGCAGAGGCCAGAATTGTCCCGAAGGCTATTATCGGCAGCACAAAGCCTATCCATCCCGGGGACAGGAACACCCCTATCAGGGTGGTCTCTATGATGGCGAACGAACCCAGTCTGAAAACCTGCCCGATTGATGTGAATTCAATGATGTCAGGGGAGAGGAAGGTCCTCCAGAAGAACAGCGTCCCTGCAACGGCGACCACACTCCATGCCTGTCCGCCCGTGATGCAGTTGACCAGAGGGCAGGCTATCAGTGCCATGAGGCAGACCAGCTTAAGGATCCTTCTCAGGGTGTACAGGAAGAGGCTCGATCTTCTCTGCCTTGGATACTGTATGTTCAGCTCATTCATAGATGGATGTCTCCTTCACTGCAGGGTCAAGCCCAAGCTGTCTTGAAAGGGCTATGATCCTCTCCTCGAAAGACGGGTCCTTGGTTATCTTGGAAATTGACAGAGTCGTTTCATTCCCGTAGGAGACCATTGAGCATGATGCCCTACTTACAACACATGTGCCAAGAACAAAGTCGAATCCCTGGATATAGGGCTTCAGTTCCTCAGGCATCTTTACGACTCCAAGATTCGAGAGGGTGTTTGAGAACCTGCTGTCACCCAAAAAGCCGTAGACGATTTTGGCCACCGGACTCTTGATTGCCAACGGCACAAAACGGAGCGCTCTGACCAGCTTCCTGGCCTGGGTCATCATCTTTGACAGCTCCTGGAATGTTGCCTTCTGCCCAAGCTGTGAGGCAACCTTTGCAGCGACATGGTCAAGGTCATCGACCTCTTCCGGAGACAGGTCTATGCTGCAGTACATGGCGAAGTTCCTGACTGTCATTGACTGGGGGAAGAACTTGCGCATGTTCACAGGCACCTGTATCTGGATCTTGCCCCTCGAGGTCTCCGTGGCGCTTCTGTTGGCCAGAAACATCAGGGAAAGCATGAAGGCCGTGACCGTTACGCCCATGCTGTGTGTGAGCTTCAGAAGCCTTTCGGTGTCATAGACCAGATGCACAACCTTGCACGGAGTCTGCTTTGACAGCTTTCCGCTCATCTGCAGGGCAGCGGGGCCGGCCAAGCCTCCCTTCTCCTTTGTGTTCGGGCAGAGGCGCTCGAAGTCATTGGAGAGCTCGTTCAGAGGGGCAGGGACATTGACGTCAAATGTCTGCGGCGCTCCCAGAAGATGCAGGTACTCGCACACAAGGGCCTTCAGGAAGGCCATGCCTCCTGTCCCGTCCGTCAGGACATGGAAGAACTCCGCGCTTATCCTGTTTCTGTAGTACAGGACCTTGAATGACTGGGACCCTATGGAGGAGACCTTCATGGGATGGCAGGGGATGCCCTTGTCCTGCATAACAGGAAAGCGCCGTTTCACAGAGTCCAGATAATGCCAGAAGACACCTTTCCTGACTATGGTGGCAAAGCTTGGGAATCTCTTGATGGTGAATGTCAGAGCCATCTGCAGTATCTCTGGCACCACATCCCCATTGAGGTAGCAGCTGAGCCTGAACATCGGCATGTTCCCGAACCTCATTGATAGGGGGTAGATCTTCGCTGCATCATCCAACGGATACCAGGCCTGCGCCTGGTGCGCATAGAAGCCTCCGAGATTGGCGCTTGAGAGCCTTTCGGCAGCGTCATCCAGACTGACGCCGGAATTGACCAGATACATGAGAGCAGCCTTGGCGTCATCAAGGAGAAGCCTCTCCTCCCGGGCGTCCATGTCCAGATGCTCACGGTATGTCCTTAGATAGGAGTCCACCTTGAGGGCATCCTGTTCTGACAGAGACTTGTGGAAGTTGCTGAAACTCAGGGTCTTTTTCCTCATCCCCTAGAAAATACCACATCAGCTTCTGTTGAGTAAAGCCAAGTATGTTGTGCTGGCCCTCTTGATGCTCATTGCTATGAGCCTTGGAAGAAGCCTGATCGCCTTGGAGATCCCGTTCCTTCCTCCACGTGCCCTGTAGGCAAGCTCAATGGCCGTCCAGGTCTCGAAGATCATGGGCAGGAAGCTCAGGAACAGTGTGAATGTGCTTGAGACCGTGTATCTGGTGTGCCCGAAGGTCACAACCCTCTCCACCGTCTGCAGTGTGTCCTTTATCTGATAGACGCTTGTGGTGCGGAAGAAGATGGATGTCGCCTCCATTGCACAGACAAGTTTGAGCACCAGAAAAAGGCTTGTTCCGGTTATGATAGCTCTGTTTCTGTCAAACAGCAGGAAAGACAGGACATCAATTGCAAGTATGAAGATGCTGTAGATCACTATTGGCCTGAGGTCTCTGAGAAAGTTCCTGAACCCGGTTCCGGACATGAGTGCAAGGACAAGGAACAGAACCATGAGTACATAGCAGACGTAGGGTGGGGCAAGCTGCAGTGTTATGGGTACTGCAACCAGTGCCAGGATCTTCAGGCCTGCGGGTGTTCTGTGGATTGGGGAGTTTGACTTGGAGTAGGAGAACAGCGACTGCATCAGCTTCTCCAGACAAGCGTCTCAAGAGGACTTTCCGGTTTTCTGATGCCCCAGGCCTCCAGGTCCATGGCCAATGCTGTGGCAGGGTCCCCGTTGTAGACAAGCTGACCATGGTGCAGGACCATGAAGCGGTCTGCAAGCCCCAGACACTTCTCGAGCTCATGGGTCAGGATGATGATTGTAAGCCCTGCTTCCTTGAGCTCCGTCACTATCGAGTTCACCGACTTCACACCCGGATAGTCCAGGTTGCTGTAGGGTTCATCGAATATCAGAGTGTCCCTGCCAAGGGCAAGGATGGACGCAATTGCAAGGCGTCTCTTCTCCCCTCCGGAAAGGAAGTGTGAGGGGCTGTCCGCCTTGGCATCCAGCCCGACCTTCTCGAGGGCTGCAAGGGCCTTGGCCCGTGCAGTTGCCCTGTCCTTCATCCTCAGTCCGAAGAGGACATCCTCAATGGCAGTATCGGCAAGTATCTGGGCATCCGCATCCTGGAAGACAAGGCCGATTTCGGAATCCCTGTCCACCTTGCCTTCCGAAGGGGTCTCCAGACCTGCAAGGATCTTCATCAGAAGGCTCTTTCCGGAGCCGTTCTCTCCGCCTATGACCACAAGCTCACCCTTCATGATCTCAAAGCTGATGTCCTTGAGAGCCTGTTTGGGGCTTCCGTCCGGCTGTGTGAATGACTTGCAGATCCCAGATGCCTTTATGCTCAATCTCACTTGTCTCCCTTCTTCTTCGGATCATCCTGGAACACGAAGGCCGCCACCGTCTTCCTCAGCGGGATCGAGACGAGTATTGAGACGACCATCTTTATCAGATCCCCTGGGATGTATGGAGTCACACAGAGGGCCATCGTCTCGGCGAAGGTCTTGTCCAGACTCCTCATGAAGTGTATCACACCTGGGATGTACATGACCACAAATCCGCAGAGGGCGGCGATGATGATTCTCACTATCGATGCTTTCCTGCCCATCTTGGGTCTTCCGCAGATCAGTCCTGCGACCAGGGCGGCGAAGGCGTATCCGATGATGAAGCCTCCAGTTGGTCCCATGATCTTTGCGATTCCACCTGTTCCTCCTGAGAAGATCGGGAGACCCAGAATTCCAGCCAAAATGAAGAGAACCGTTGCCGCTGTACCAAGGATAGGACCCAGCAGAAGTCCGCTGAGGACTACCATCATGTTCTGGAGCACGATCGGGATCGGTGTTCCGGGAACAGGGATGGAGACGAATGCGCAGGCCGCGATCAGTGCGGCGAACAACGCAACGAATACGATTGATTTGGTTAGCTTTCTGGTTCCCATAGCGCAACAAGTATAGACCAAAAACGGTCTTTGGAGTAGGGATCTGCAGGTTTCATCGGTTTTTCCTGTTCCCTATATCCAGCTTTTTCTCAGTACCGGAGACAAGTCTTCTGATGTTCTCCCCATGCCTCAGAATCACGGTCAATGCTCCCAGAGAGAAGCAGACTACTGTCCAAGTCTCCTGACGGTACATGACAGCTGTGGCTGATGCGGTCACCACCACCGTCAGGATGGATGCCAGTGACATGTAGTGCGATGTGAAGAACACAGCCAGAAGAACTGCAGCACCCACCAAGCCGACTCTCCAGTCAATGAAGAATGCAGCAGTGATGAAGGCCAGAAAGCCCTTTCCTCCATCGAACCCATACCAGACGGGGAAGCAGTGGCCCAGGATTGCGAACAGGCCGGAGACCGCAGCGCCCAGCCTGAAGGAGCCAAGCACGGAGCCGAACAGGGGACCGAATACGGCGCACAGCACAATCGCCTTGCTGACATCCAGTGCAAGGACAAGCCAGGCCCATCTCTTG
>JAFVFA010000273.1 GCA_017475725.1 Spirochaetales bacterium | reverse complement strand
AGTAGGACCCATAGCCTGCAAGCTCAAGGCCGCAGGACCTTGTCCTTGAGGCGACATCCTTTGCAAAGGAGACATCCTCCTTCGGAATATGATGGTTCTCACTCCATTCAATTGCAGACAATCCAGCCTCATTTGCTATTCTGAGGACATCGTCCACGGGTCTGCCCTTGAATGTTGCGCTCACAAGACCAGGTACTATCATGCTCAACCCTTGACTGCGCCGACCATGACGCCCTTGACGAAATACTTCTGAAGGAACGGGTAGATCAGCAGAATCGGGACGGTGGCAACAACGATGGTGGCGTACTTGACCGCCTCACTTGACAGGGCCAGGGACTCGGCAGCCATGCTGTTGGTCTCCTCCTCGAAGAGAATCTGGCGCAGGACAAGCTGAAGCGGATACTTGGACTTGTCACGCAGATAGAGGAACGCCGGGAACCATGAGTTCCAATGCGCAACCGCATAGTAGAGGACGATTACCGCAACTGTGGCCTTGCACAGCGGTGTCATTATCCTGAACAGGATCTGAGTATGGCTTGCACCGTCTATCATCGCGGACTCCGGCAGACTGTCCGGGACCTGGGACATAGCTGTCCTCATGACTATCATGTTGAAGGTGCTGATCGCTCCGGGAAGTATCAGTGACCACCTGGTGTTGATCAGCCCAAGGCCCTCGACTACCAGGTATGTCGGAATCGTTCCGCCCTGGAAGTACATGGTGAACACTATCATCATGGTGAAGAACTTGACCAGCATAGGCCCCTTGCGTGAAAGCACATACGCCCCGATCAGCGAGAGAAGGACATTGAGCGTGGTCCCCACGACCACAACGAAGATCGTGTTCAGATATCCGGTGAAGATGCTGTGGTTCCTGAACACAAGACCGAAGTTGTAGAAAGTTGCCTTCACCGGGTACAGGAAGAGACCTGAATGCTTCATGACCTCATACGGGTCGGAGAATGCACCGAACAGTATGTTGAGTATAGGAAGAAGCACACCAAGTGAAAGGAGTGTGCACAGGACGACTATCACCGCATGGAGAACCTGCTCCCCCGTCGTGTATCTGACCTTGACCGCTTTGTTCTGAATCTTTGCCATGCCGAACCTCCTTACCACAGACTGGAGCCGCTGAGCTTCTTGCTGAACTTGTTGGTTCCCCAGACAAGGAGGAAGCTCACGATCGAGTTGAACATTCCGACGGCAGCGGAATAGCTCCAGTTCATGTTTATAAGACCCTCACGGTAGACGTAGGTATTGATCACGTCCGCCACTGCGTAGGTCAGAGGGTTGTACATGAGAAGGATCTTCTCGTGTCCGACATTGAACATCTTTCCTATCTGCAGGATGAACATGATTATGATCGTCGGAAGCAGACAAGGCAGAGTCACGGAGATCAGCTGGCGGAACTTGCCGGCACCGTCTATCTTCGCGGCCTCATACAGCTCTGCATCGATGCCGACTATGGCTGAAAGATATATGATGGAGTTCCACCCGATGTTCTGCCAGATTCCGGAGATGATGTACAGAGGCAGGAAGTACTTTGGCTCCTGCAGCATCGTGGTCGGTACAAAACCGAACCTGGCAAGGAACTGAGTTACAGCACCAGTCCTTGCTGTGAGCTGGGAGAGCATGGACATGATGACCACCAATGAGATGAAGTGCGGAAGATAGGTTATGGTCTGAACCGCCTTCTTGAAATGCTTGTTCCTCAGTTCATTGATCATCAATGCAAGCAGAATGGGCATCGGGAAGCTGAATATGAGGTTCGTGACGCTTATCTTCAGCGTGTTCTTCAGGACTCTCCAGAAATAGTAGCTGGTGAAGAAGTCCTTGAAGTTCTTGAACCCAACCCATTTGCTGCCGAAAATCCCTCTGATCGGCTTGTAGTTCTGGAATGCGATCAGAAGTCCGGCCATCGGCCCGTATTGGAATATGATGTAATATGCAAGGACGGGTATGAACAGCAGGTACAAACCCTTGTACTTCTGCCAGTCCTTCCGCATCCTGCTTGACAATGGCTGCCTGATGTAGACGGAATCAGAATCTCCGTTTTTAGCTTTCATGGCTCAACCCCCGTTTTACTTAAGTCCATTCTCATTGCAGCCATGCGGAATTGTAAATTGACAGATTAAAAACTGACATGTCAAATTTTTCCACCCGTGTTAGATCCCACTCCAACAGCTCTTTGCAGTTGACTTCACACCACCCTTGATTATAGTCTTGGATCATGTTCAGAAATCCAATAATACCGGGCTTCAACCCGGACCCGTCCATCTGTTTCCACAACGGAACCTACTTCCTTGTGACCTCCACCTTCGAGTACTTCCCCGGAGTGACCATCTGGCAGAGCAGGGATCTGATGAACTGGAGCTACTGTGACAGCGTCCTGAAGACGGAGAGGCACCTTGACTTGGGCGGAAGCCCTGACAGTCTGGGCCTGTACGCCGCCACCATCAGACATCACAACGGGCATTTCTACATGGTGACCACAAACAAGTACCTGAAGTTCAACTTTGTGGTCTCCGCACCGGACATCCATGGACCATGGACAGAGCCCAGGTTCATCTGGAAGACGGGAATAGACCCTTCCCTCTTTTTCACAGAGGATGGAAGATGCTTCTACACATCGAACGGGGAGACCGATCCATACACAAAGTCACGCGGGATATTCGGAGCCTTCATCAACCCTGACACAGGAGAGATGCTTGAGGATTTCAGACCGATTGCTGAAAGCTGCGGAGGCACCTCCACAGAGGCTCCGCACATCTACAGCAGAGGCGGCTGGTACTATCTGATAATAGCCGAAGGCGGAACAGGGGTCGGACACCATGTCTGCGTCCTCAGAAGCAAGGACATCCATGGTCCATATGAGCAGTACAAGAATAACCCAGTTCTTTCACATGCCAACAGAAAAGGCCATGATATCCAGTGTACAGGCCATGCGGATCTGATTAACCTTGGCAACGACAACTGGATTGCCGTCTTCCTTGCAACCCGTAGAAACACCAATATCCCACTCACGACCCTTGGGCGTGAGACCTTCATGGCCCCTGTGTCCTGGACAGACGACGGCTGGCCAGTCATCGGGCAGAACGGTCTGGTCGAGCTTGAGATGCCTGATGTCGTCAAGGCAAGGCAGAAGGACCCTAAGCCTCTTGAAATGGACTTCTCCAAAGACCTATCAGCCTACCCGTACCTAAAGCTCAGGGTCCCAAAAGACAGCTGCTACATACAGGACAAGGAGAAAAGAACCCTCACCCTGAAGGGAGAGGACAAACTGGACACACCGCTTGGACATCCCACAATGCTTCTTTTCAGGCAGACTCAGTTCAACCAGGTCTTCACAGCCAAGCTGGATGCCACATCGCTTGAAGGCACAGCAGGTGTTACCGCATGGCTT
>JAFVFA010000028.1 GCA_017475725.1 Spirochaetales bacterium | reverse complement strand
TGCTGTCCGCCTGAGAGCTGTGAGGGATAGCTTGACAGCTTGTCCGCCATGCCGACCTTCTCGAGCATCTGCGTTGCAATAGCTATTGCATCCTTCTTCTTCATCCCCGCCCCGGCTGTAAGGCCCAGTGTCACATTCTCAAGGACGGTCTTGTTCAGGAACAGGTTGTAGCTCTGGAAGACGAATGCGGTCTTCTTGCGGAGCTCGGCGATCTCGGCCTTTGTGGCCTTGCTCAGATCTATCCTTCTGCCGTCGAACACCATCGTCCCGGAATCGGCCCTTTCAAGGAAGTTCAGGCAACGGAGCATGGTGGTCTTTCCGGAACCGCTGGGGCCCAGAATCGCCACGACATCGCTCTTCTGAACATCGAAGCTTATGCCGTCAAGGACGTGCAGATCACCGAAGCTCTTCCTGACATCACGGATCTCAAGCATCATGAGTTCTTTCCTCCATAACCAGAGAGACGTTTCTCACCCTTGCGCTGGATGAATGTGAGGAACGTGCAGAAAAGCAGGTAGATGAGCGCAACCTCAAGGTAGAGTCCCAGTGATTCATAGACCCTGCCGTTTATGACCTGCGCCTGTCTGAACATCTCCATGACCGAGATCGTGGCTGCCATGGACGTCTCCTTCAGCATGGAGATCATGGAGTTCCCCAAGGCGGGGACCGCAGTCCGGAAGGCCTGCGGAAGCGCCACATGCCACATGATCTTAGGGAACGTCAGTCCTACACAGTACCCCGCCTCTATCTGGCCTGTGGAGACGCTTTCAAGGGCGCCTCTGATGGTCTCTGACATGTAAGCGCCCTCATTGAAGCCCAGAACAAGCATGGCCGCTATGAAGGCAGGGATCCTGATCCCTATGCTCGGGAGTCCGAAGAACACTATGTACAGCTGGACCAGAAGCGGAGTTCCGCGTGTTATCCAGATGTAGAACCTGCAGAGCGTCTGCAGGCCCCTGACCTTTGCATATTGGACAAGGGCAACCAGAAGGGCAACCACCAGGGCTATTGAGAAGGAGAGTATTGTAAGGGGCACAGTGACCCTTATTCCGTAGCCAAGGAGCTTAGGGAATGATTCGACCAGTATGGTCCAGAGTCTTGAGGTCACGATTTCTCAGTTCGCCTTTGTGAGGTCTGCACCGAAGTACTTGACGGACAGAGCGGAGAGTGTGCCGTCAAGACGTGCCTGTCCGAGGAAGCTGTTGATGGCCTCAAGCAGGGCTTCCGACTGGCTTCCCTTCCTGATCGGGAAGCAGACCGGCTCACCGGCCACCTGCTGGACGATCTTGATGTTCGCCTCGGGATGCTCCTCGAGATAGCTGTCAACGGAGCCCTTTGCATTGATCGTTGCATCCACCCTGCCCTGCTCGATCATCATCATGGTCTCGCCCAGGGTGTCCACATAGTCGACTGTGGCCCCGTAGCTCTCCGCAAGCTGTGCATAGGTGGAGTTCGGTGAGTTGCTTGTCCTCCTGCCCTTCAGATCCTCAAGGCTGTTGATGGTTGTGTTGTCCTTGCGGACCACAAGAACGGCCTCAGTGTAGAGGTAAGGCTCTGAGAAGAGGAACTTCTCAGCTCTCTCCTCTGTGTAGCCCACTCCGTTGCAGGCCACATCGAACACCCCCTGCTCAACACCGACAAGGATCGATTCCCAAGGAACCTCCTGGAAAACAGGCTCAACTCCGAGGCTGTGGGCTATCATTGTTCCAAGCTCGACATCGAAACCGGTCAAGGTGTCGCTTGCATCGTGGTATGTCCATGGCGTCCAGTTGCCCTCTGTTGCTATGACAAGGGTGCCTCTCTGCTTGATTGTCTGGAGGCTGTCCTCCTTGGCTCCAGCAGCGAAAACGGATACCATGAGAACACTCAGCAGAATCATTATCGTTATCTTTTTCATATCTTTAATTCCCCATTTGCATTGAATATAACTGTTAATGGCATTTTTGACAATTCCAGACGAAAAAGGTGTATAGTTTAATCATGTCTAGAAAAGTATTATCTGTTTTACTGATCGTTCTGGTATTCGGCATCGGCATGGCCTTTGCGCAGTCAGCCGTGGAGATGAGCACTGAGAGAATCGGAATCATATCCGCAATGGACAACGAGATCGAACTGCTTCTCTCAAATGCGGAGATTGACCGCGTGGACCATATAGGCGGCATGGATTTCCATGTAGGCAGGCTTGTGGACAAGGACGTGGTCATAGTCAAGGCCGGCATAGGCAAGGTCTATGCCAGCGCAGGTGCGGCAAACATGTTCAGCAGCTACAACATCGGATCCGTCATATTCACCGGAATCGCCGGAGGTGTCGGGGACTCCACGAAGGTCCTTGACATGGTTGTGGCCACGGACCTTGTGCAGCATGACTACGGGACCGTGACGGACGAGGGTTTCTACTGGAGGGATGAATACCGCATGGAGACCAACGGACGCTTCAACTGCGACCCGGACCTTGTGGACAAGGCATACGAATCGGCGGTGGAGATCCTTGGAGAAGGAAACGCATTCAAGGGAACCATAGCCACAGGAGACCAGTTCATAGCCTCCTCTTGGTATGTCTCCCAGCTTCAGGAGAACTTCAACGCCATAGCATGTGAGATGGAGGGTGCATCGGTAGCCGCGGTATGCGATCTCTACAATGTTCCGTTTGTGGTTATAAGGAGCATGTCAGACAAGGCGGACGGCGTTGCCCATGAGACATATGAGAACATGGCGGACATGGCTGCGGACAACTCCTGCAGAATAGTCATGAACATGCTGGCCAAGCTTTGATGAAAGGTCAGACGAAAAAAGCAGAGGGGCCATCGCTGGCCCCTCCATTCATCTGATCCGACTCATTTCACAATCACACGTTTGAAGTGCTTCTTTCCGGCTCTGAGGATCATCTCACCGTCCGTGGCGTCGTCCTTGGTCACGACAGCCTTGACGTCGGTCACCTTCCTGTCATCGATCGAGCAGCCACCTCCCTGGATCAGGCGGCGGACATCGCTCTTTGTGGCGGCAAGTCCGGCCTCGAAGAACAGGTCGATCACGCCCTTGCCCTCGCCGAACTCGATCTCGACTGTGGGCATGTTCGAACGGTCACCGGCTCCGCTGAAAGCGGCCTTCGCACCGGCCAGGGCCTTCTCAGCCTCCTCCTCACCGTGGATGATCCTGGTGACCTCGTAGGCGAGCTTGGCCTTGGCGTCGTTGATGTTGCGCTTCGGGTCCGCGTACTCGGCGACCTCGTCCAGGTCCATGAATGTGAAGAGCTTCATGAACTTGATGGCATCCGCATCCGCGATGTTCCTCCAGTACTGGTAGAAATCGTACGGGCTGTAGAGTCCCGGATCAAGGAAGACCGCACCCTTCTCGCTCTTGCCCATCTTCTTCCCGTCTGCACGCATGATCAGGTTGAAGGTGAGTCCGAAGCACTCCGGTCCACCCATTCTCTGGATCAGGTCTATTCCGGCCACAATGTTGCCCCACTGGTCAGCTCCACCTATCTGCAGGCGGTTGTTGTACTTGGTGTAGAGCATGTGGTAGTCGTAGGACTGTAGAAGCTGGTAGTTGAACTCGATGAACGACAGACCTCTCTCAAGGCGCTGCTTGACGCCCTCGAATGTGAGCATCCTGTTTACCGAGAAGTACTTGCCTACGTCCCTGAGGAACTCGATGTAGTTTAGGTCAACAAGCCAGTCGGCGTTGTTGACGATTCTGCCCTGCCCATATCCTGCAGGTGGGACCTCGTCGAAGTTCACGACCTTGGCAAGCTGCTTGCTGATCCTCTCGGCGTTCTCCGCAATCGTCTCTGCAGGGAGGATCTTCCTCATCTCCGTCTTTCCGGATGGGTCTCCGATCAGGCCCGTGCCGCCACCTACAAGAGCAAGCGGCTTGTGGCCGAACTGCTGCAGATGGTGCATGGCGAAGAACGGGACGATATGCCCTACGTGCAGGGAAGGCCCTGTCGGGTCAGTTCCGCAGTAGAAAGTGACAGGTTCCTTGTCCATGAGGTCTGAAAGACCATCCAGATTAGTGCAATCCTTTACGAATCCTCTGTCGAAGAGGACCTGTAGCGCTTTGTTCATACGTTATGCCCTCTTGTAGTCCTTGGTGGCCTTCTTGATTGTTGAGACCAGTTCAGAGACAGGTACTCTGACCTGCTCCATCGAGTCACGGAACCTGAGTGTGACGGTGTTGTCGTTCAGTGTGTCGTAGTCCACAGTCACGCAGTAAGGCGTTCCGATCTCGTCCTGGCGGCGATAGCGGCGTCCGATTGCACCGCTCTGGTCGTAGTAGGTCGCAAAGTCATCGCGCAGCTCGTGCTCGAGCTTTGTGGCGTACTCTGCAAGGCCGTCCTTCTTGACAAGCGGAAGGACCGCAACCGTGACAGGGGCGATGCTCGGATGAAAGTGCAGAACGGTTCTGACATCACCCTCTGCGACCTGCTCCTCGTCATATGCGTCGGAGAGTGCCATGAGGACGTTTCTTGTGAGACCTGCCGATGTCTCGACGACATAGGCGATGTATCTCTCGTTCGTCTCCGGATCCAGGTAGGTCATGTCCTTGCCTGAGAACTTCTGGTGCTGGGTGAGGTCGTAGTCCGTTCTGCTGTGGACGCCCTCGAGCTCCTGCCAACCCATCGGGAACAGGAACTGGATGTCATATGCATCCTTTGCGTAGAAGGCCAGCTCATCCGGTCCGTGCTGGTGCCATCTGAGGTGCTCCGGATGGATTCCGAGCTTGTTGACGTAGAAGTTCATCCTCTGCTCTCTCCAGTACGGGAACCACTGCTCGTCGGTGCCCGGCTTGCAGAACCACTGCATCTCCATCTGCTCGAACTCGCAGGACCTGAAGATGAAGTTCTTGGTTGTGATCTCGTTTCTGAAGCTCTTTCCCACCTGTGCGATTCCGAATGGGATCTTCACACGTGAGGATGAGACGATGTTCTTGAAATCGACATAGATGCCCTGAGCCGTCTCCGGTCTGAGATATATTGTGGAGGCTGCATCGACATCAGCTCCGATGTGGGTCGCGAACATCAGGTTGAAATTCCTGGGTGTTGTGAATGTGCCCTTGCTTCCGCAGACCGGACATGGGGCGTTCAGGTCGATCTGGTCGGCTCTGAAGCGGCTCTTGCACTGCTTGCAGTCAACCATCGGGTCAGTGAAGTTGCTGACGTGACCGCTGGCCTCCCATACCCTTGGGTGCATGAGGATGGAGGCGTCAAGTCCGACGATGTTGTCGTGGAGCTGTGTCATCTCCTTCCACCACATGTCACGGATGTTGTTCTTGAGCTGGACGCCGAGTGGACCGTAGTCGTAGGCGCCGTTGAGGCCTCCGTAAATCTCGCTGCTCTGGAAAATGAATCCACGTCTTCTGCAAAGTGATACGATCTTATCCATTGTGACTTCAGACATTCTCTACCTCTCTCTCAAGTACTTTTATTGCGCGCTCGATGCGTCTGTATGCTTCTTCGTTGCCCAAAAGGTGAATACAGCTGAATGGCGGCGGGCTGACCGTCATGCCTGTAACAGCGGTCCTGAGCGGGTTGAAGACCCCGGCGTTCTTAATGCCGAGCCTCTGCGCCAGATCCATGAGGTCCTGCTGTAGGGCCTCGTCATCCTTGCCTGCCTCGAGTCCTGCCCTGACGACCTCATAGACGTGCTTCAGGGAGTCAAGCGTACCTGCCTTGTCCATCTTCTTGGGAATCAGGATCGAGACATCGGGCTCTCCCTTGTCCTTGAGGAACTCGACCATGGGGACAACATCGGACAGAAGGGTGATCCTCTCCCTGATTCCGGGCACGAAGGCCAGAAGGCGGTCATATGCGCTGTCATCAAGAAGACCTGCGTCCTTCAGGTAAGGCATCAGGAGGTCAGCAAGCTCCTTGTCGGACTTGCGTCTCATGTACTGGGCGTTGAACCAGTCAAGCTTCTGGTAGTCGAAGACACCAGGTGCCGTGTTGATCTTCTCAAGTGAGAAGCACTTCTCCAGCTCCTCACGGGTGAAGAACTCCTTCTCTCCGTCATAGGACCAGCCGACAAGGCTGACATAGTTCAGGAGAGCCTCAGGAAGATAGCCCTTTGCCCTGAAGTCACGGACGCTTGTTGAACCGTGGCGCTTTGAGAGCTTGTGGCCGTCGTTCCCCATGACCATCGGAAGGTGGCAGTATGTCGGGACTTCCCAGCCGAATGCCTTGTAAAGCAGCACATGCAGCGGTCCGGAGGGGATCCACTCCTGCGCCCTCATGATGTGGGTCACACCCATCAGGTGGTCATCTATGACGTTGGCCAGGTGGTATGTGGGGAATCCATCGGACTTGAGAAGGACCGGATCCGGGCTGATGTCCTTGTTGTCGCGGGTAATGTCACCCATCAGGACATCATGGAAGGTTGTGCTCCCCTCCCTTGGCACCTTGAATCTGATCACAGGCTTGATGCCCTGGGCCTCAAGCTCGGCTCTCTGCTCCGCCGTCAGGTTGCGGCAGTGTCCGTCATATCCCTGGACGGGGCTCTTCTCCTCTATCTGCTTCTGTCTGAGGGCCTCAAGCCTCTCCGCTGAGCAGTAGCAGTAGTATGCCTTGCCCATCTCGACCAGTTTCTTTGCGTACTCCTGGTAGATGGCGAAACGCTCGCTCTGGATGTACGGTCCGTATGGACCTCCGACAACGGGACCCTCGTCCCATTTGACGCCAAGCCACTCCAGTGTGTCATAGAGGTCCTGGAGGGACTCGTCACTGTAGCGCTCACGGTCTGTGTCCTCTACTCTGAGGATGAACTTTCCGCCGTTGGCCTTGGCGAAAAAGTAGTTGAAAAGTGCGGTTCTGACACCGCCAATATGCTGAAGACCCGTTGGGGATGGTGCATATCTTACTCTGACTTCCATATCTTGTCTCCGCGTGGGTGTTCTTTATATTTGGCCCACGATTGTTTAGTTGTACAACAAAGAGAGGTTTCTTTCAATGTATTGGAGGACCATTGGAAAACAAAGTGGGTAAAGGAAAGGCCTTGGCTTACGCCCAAGGCCCCTCCTTCAGTGCTCTCAGCAGGTCGATCCTGGAACGGACCTCCATCTTGCTGAATATGTTCGCAACATGGTTGTTCACCGTGTTGACCGATATTGACAGCTCCTGTGCGATCTCCTTGTTGGTAAGGCCCTCGCAGATGAGCTGGATGACTGTGAACTCGCGCTCGGAGATCCTGTATTTGGAAAGGCTCTCCAGGCTGAGTGCTGGCTGGGCATCATCCTTCCTGTCCTCGCCGAAGCGGATGTAGTTGTAGACAAGTATGATGATGGAGAACGCAAGCACGTAGATCGGATAACTGAAATCCGATACTCCCTTGAAGAACAGGGACAGTATCGAGAGCGGTATCAGCGACAGACTGACGATGTTGATCGAAAGCGCCACACCCCTTGACGACTTGTCCTCTATGCTCGACAGGTTCACCCACAGGGTGACCAGACAGTAGACGTAGACCCCAAGGAAGATGACCGTCTGACCCAGATGCACCCAGAAGTCGAACATCGAGTTGTCCACTATCAGGGACGAAAGCCCGATTCCGAAGTACACCATCGCCAGAGGCCAGAACCTGAGGGTCTGCAGTTTTCTCCACGGCTTTGCTATTACCCAGCTCAGGAAGTAAGGCAGAAAGACTATCACGAAGGACAGGGCGGCCAACGTGACGGTGTTGAATATGAATCTGAACACCGCATACACGTTCTCCGGCATGAAGATCAGTGACAGCTTGGATCCCAGAAACACAAATAAGGTTCCGATAAGACAGCTCTGGAAGACGATGTACTTCCCCATCCAGGCTGTCTTATGCACCATCCTTGAGGCGATGGCCAAGGCCAGAGCCATGCAGGACACGGCTATCGAAACCGTTACTGTGAGCAGCAATAGCCCATTCATTCAGATGCTCTTACTTTGCAAGCAGCTTCTGGTTGTGGGAAAGGTCTGCCTCGCCGCAATACTCCTTGATGTCCTGATAGAGAAGCGGGAAGCTTGTTGCCATGATTCCGTTCTTCTTCTCTGCGATCTTGTTGTATGCGCTTGAGTTCAGGATTGCCTTGCTGAACGATGAGAACAGCCTGAGGTGGAGATCCTGGCCCTCGTTGGTCAGATACTCTGCAGTCGGCTCGTAGCCCGGGAAGACCTTGGCAAGAGCCGAATCGAAGGAGCTCGAATTGTCAACGTAGACATTGAGAGGCTTCAGATGCAGGAAGAGCCACATGCTGAGGTTCGGGGATGTCCAGCCGAGCTTGACCTTTCTGGACTCTGCAAGCGGCTCTGCAGCTGTGATGTCAGCAGGAGCGATGCCGAAGTCGTCAAGTCCGAAGACTGCCCATGCCACAGCGTACTTTCCGGCGATCCTCGCCTTTCCGGTTGCCTTGATCAGGGCCTCGAGGGAGTCAGCGCGGAGGTACTCGACTGTCATGTTGACATATCTGCAGTCCTTTCTGACCCTTGAGAAGTATGCTGCCATTCCGGCGTTTGCAGTTGCAATAAGGATTGTCTTCTTTGGAAGGATTGGTGTTCTTTTTCTAATCATGTTCATGCCTCCTCATTTACGAAGCTGAAAGAGCTTGTGATCGGAAGTGCACCGAATGCACCACTCTCGTACATAGCACGAACCTTTCCGCTTGCACCGATTCTGAAGTTGCTGAGTGGATAGTAGACCGTTGAGCCCTGGCTGTCCTTCTCCGCAAAGTAGATTCCGTCTCTTCTGAGAAGCCCGTTCTCCAGAAGTGTCGGGTTGCAGTCGACCACGAAGAGCTGGCTGGCTCTCTTGCATCCGCCTGTGAAGACGCTTGTCAGGTAGATGAGGACCTCCGGATGGAGGAACATTCCGTAGTCATCGACGACCAGCACCTTCGGCTTTGTGAATGCCTCGAAGAAGGCAAGGGCCAGAAGTGAAAGTCTCTTCATGGAGAGGCTCTCCTTTGCATACGGGCTGAACATTGCAGCCTTGGTGTTGGTATGGACGAAGAAGACCATGTCACCATCGTTGGACTGGACGAACTTTCCGTCCTTGTTGGAACCGACTCTGATGTCTCTGATGTCGGTGACGTCCATGCTCCAGAAGAAGTTGATCAGCTGCTCCTTCCATGCCGGATGGGCATTGAGCATGGCTGCGACGTACTTCTCGGATGAGCTTCCGACACCCATCGGGAGGATGTCGAGTGTATCGGTGAACCAGCTGTAGACCTCTGAACAGGTCTCACCACCTCTGTCGGCGGCGTTCCTGATGAAGGAGTGTCTGCAGTCGACGGCCTTCTCGTTTCTCTTCTTGTCTCCTCTGTAGAGCTTGCCCCAGCGGACCTTATATGGGATGTCATCATCCAGGCTTGCACCGGCGACTCTGTCGAACATGAGCTTTCTGGAAGTGCCGAAGTTGTAGTAGAGCTTCTCCTCCCAGACGTGGTCGAGGTCGGCCTTGATCGTATATGTGGCGATGACCTCCGGCTCCTCTTCGGAGACGTACTCTCTGAGAAGGAATCTGAGTGTGAACTCCGCTGGCTGGTTCTTCACATCATTGTAGGCGAAGAGAGATCCTGCGAGGATTCTTCTCAGCGGGTTCTCGTCGGCAGCATCAGCTGTCACAATTCCCTTCACAGCCTCGAGGGCTCTGACTATTGTGCTCTTTCCAACGCCGTTCGGTCCGATGATGGAAGTGGTCCTGAGAACCTTGAGTTTCTCTGAGACAACCTGGATCTTGGACTGATCCATTCTCTTGTCCTTGAGGGCCGCGAACGAAACCGTCTGCGGATCCTTGATTGACCTGAAATTGGCCACAGTAATATCAATAAGCACAAAGGCCTCCTTTGCCGACATGCGGCAGTCTCAAAATCACAGATCCAGCGACTCCATTCTGGAGCAGATCCCCGGATAGGCGTCAAGGCAGCGCCTCAGCCTCTTCGGCAGACCCCTGTCCCCGTGGTTGTCATCGGCGATGATGTCAACCAGGTCCCGCTGGATATACGGCATGGCCGTCCTGTTCTCTATGCCCGACACATTGACCTGTATCCAGGCACCGATATCCTTGAACATCTGGAACGTCTCGCTCTGCGGCTTGAGCCAGGGATAACGCTCAACGTGGGCGATTATCGGTTCCAGTCCCTGGTCCACAAGCTGCTGAAGCTTCCGCTCCAGTGCGATCGGCTTCCCCGACACGGGGAACTCGACCAGTGCGTATCTTCCGCCTATCGGTATGGTCTTGACCTCCAACTGGCTTCCGAGATACAGCTCCGCACCCAGCACAGTGCGCATCCCGACCTTCTTGGCATCCTCCGTAGCCAGACGGAAGTTCTCCCTTATGTTCTCCACCCTGGTCTTGACCGTAGGATGGAAAAGGTGCGGCGTGAGAACCAGAGTGTCTATGCCGTTCCTCTTGTATTCAAGGAGGAGGGCCCTGTACAGGTCCCTGGTCTGAACTCCGTGGTCTACGCCGAAAAGGAGATGTGAATGCAAATCCAAAAGGTTCATACGCACTAAAAATGATAATGGAAAATCAAAAACTTTGGAAGAAGGATAATGAAAATAATTATTCAGGCCATCGTTGGCATAAAAAGATGGCCTAAAAGTGCAGTTTTATGTTTTTTTACTTGTTTTTTTGATTTTAAGGCCATTTTAGGCCATCGATGCAGTATGGAGGCAGAAAATGGCCTGAAAACTCATATTCAGGCCATATCCGATCAGAATCCGATGAGCTCCGACTGCTTGTTTTCAGCAGACTTTGTGTCGCTGTTTATCTGTTCGGTAGCCTGTTTCTCCCTTTCCTCGATGTTTTTCATCTTGTAGTAGAGTTGCAGGGCATCAACGCTGCCATATTTGTTATAGACGTCCATGGCAATCGCATAGGCCTCATCGAAATTGCCCATCGCGAACTCAAGGATGGCGGAGTTGTAGCCCGACGGGATGTGTCCCGACCTGTTGTACTCATCGGAGAAGATGTTCAGGGCAATCCTGTACTGTCCGTTGTCCACCGCAGTGTAGGCATCCTTCAGTGTCTTGACCTTGGGCTTGTTTCCCATGAACGTGAAGTTCACGGTCACGTAGTGGGGTGAAAGCTCATCCCTTATCTGGGACGAGAAGTCTCTGATGAGCTCCCCGAGAAGCGATGACGCACTTGGTACCGAGAACCAGCTCTCCTGGAAGTCCCCCTTGACGTTCTTGGTCCTTCCGAGCTGCGTCCTCTTCTCCTCCATGTCGGAAGAGAACGTCCCGGTTGCGATGATCACGTTGTTCTCGACATCCGTAAGCGTGTACTGGATGGATACGCCGTATGTCTGCACAAGATAGAAGAAGTAAGGGTTGAACTTGGCTCCTGTGTCCTTGTCTGTGCTGGTGACGCTCCTGTCCAGGTACTGGTAGATGTACTCGTCATAGAAGACGGATGTGATCTCGGTTGTCAGGATCGCATCTATGTTGCTGTTCATCAGGGTGCTTCTGACGTTGCCCGAGTCCTTGCCCACAAGCACGTAGGCATCAGTCACCTTGGGGTCCACGACCCTGAAGAAGCCGTTGTCGATGGCTGAATAGATTGTGTTGCTTGCGATCTGGGATATCCTTGAGGAGGTGTTGAAATCCAGTCCGGTCCAGTACCTGAGGTCATTGCGGTACCTTTCGTCGACCGAGCGCAGCGGGATGTAGGAGTTCCAGAAGTGCGGAAGGGTCCATCTTGTGTTGTCGATGGTGGATCTCACGGCTATGGTCTTGTATCCGCTGACGTCTACAGCGGCAGGAACCAGAGTCCTGACCCCGACCGTTGTGGAGCAGCCGGCCAGTATGAACATGGCTGCAAGCAGCGCCCCAATTATGAACATGGATGCTCTTCTCATGTGGTGTCCTCTCTCTTGGTTCGCCATTATACATTGAGGTACGAAAAATCTCAATTGACATCGTCCAATGGTAATCTTATCCTTTTAGTATCTTCAAGGAGGTTCCATGCCCAACAGAAGAAGACCCTACGGGGAATACTACGACGATTACGAGGACTTCGAGGAAGACGAGGACTTCGACGAGGATGACGAGGACGAGGAGGACGACTACGAGGACGATGAGTTCGAGGACCTCTATGACGCCCCTGACGTAAGCGACTACGAAGACTACGACTACGATGAGGATGAAGACGACGAGGAGGACGACCTCCTTGACGACGGCTTCTACTACGAGGGCGGAGAGGACTCCGGCCGGGAATCCGATTCGGAAGACTATCTATGAAACATCTGAACATTCTCCTTCTCGTGACACTGCTCGCCCTTCTTCTATGCTCATGTGCAACCACATATGACCCAAGCCTGATCGTCTCCCCATCAGAGGGCGAAGGCAACATAGCGGCACTGACCTACGGAAATCTGCAGATGGTGGCCGCTCCAAGCTATTTCGACGGCAAGAAGGCGGACTTTCTGGTCTCTTTCGCTACGACTGACGACTCCGAGTGCTACGTAGACGAGAAGGACATCTCCATCTACGGAGGCAACATCCAGACGGGCAAATGGGAGTACATAGACAGCTGGGACAGCATCTCCTACCTGAGGGCCTCCAAGACCAGGTCCACAACCGGCATAGTGCTGGCCGGTGTCGTGGGCGCAATTGCTGTGCTCGATGCCATATTGAACCCCGACGGCGATCTGGATGTCTATGTGGACTACGGCTATTCCTTCCACAGGTACCCGCACTACCGCGGTTACTATGGGTTCTCATTCCACTCCGACGCACCGGGTGCCACAGCCACCTTCCTTGCTCTGGACACGATCCAGACCGCAGTGGTGCTCAGCCAGCTGTCATCCATGGAGCAGGCCCAGCTGGCCGGCACACTCCTGGCAAGCGGGACGGCAACCAAGGACAGGAGCAATTCAGGCCTTGTCCGCTTCAACAGACTGCCAAAGTACCCTGACTACAAGCTTGTCTACGACAGCGGAGACAAGGGCATGGAGTTCACCTTCTCCCGCTCTGACAGGGAGGAGATCATAAACCCATGGAAGGAGAAGTCAGGGGCCATCTACACACTGAACTACAACTACACAATAGCCACAAGAAGGAACAATGTGTCCTTTGCATATCTTGCACCCAAATATGCCGGATTCTTCATCGGTGCCTCATTCTTCCCACCATTCGAAACCGAGAAGCAGCTTGGCAGAATAGGCGGAAGCTTCGGGGTCAACTGGAAGATCCTCCCGTTCTTCTGGCTTCAGGGAGGCATGGAGATACAGCAGATGCAGGGCTCGGAAGATGACTTCGACATTCTGGGTCTTCTTGGCATCGAGTACTGCATCTACCACAACAGCCTCTATGCGGGGCTTGTCTACAGCTCAGAGGAGAAGGCCTGGTACGGAGAGGTGGGCATAGGATTCGCCTTCTTCTGACAAGTCGGGCAGGCCTGCTCAGGTCTGCCCTTCCTCCTCATCTTCAAGATCCACATCCCCATCCGAATACACAGAGAAATAGGGGACGTCATCCATATCCCTGTCAGGGAACAGTATGTACCGCTTGTCGAAAAGCCCCCGCCTGAAGGTTATACGCATCAGCATTCCGAACAGGAAATCCACCATCTCCAGATACTCATCGTCCCTGAGCCCGACAATGCTCAGGCTTCTTCTCACCCTTCTGACTGTCCCATCACGGTATTCGAAGACAAAGGTCATCCCAGGGGAATCAGGGTCGTCATCGACATCCTCGAAAAGATACTCCTCATCAAAGACATTCCCGGTCTGGTCAAGAAAGGCTTTCACCTCCCTTTCGCATCTGCATTCGGTATCCAACCTGCAGCAACCCAAAGGGAAGAACCTCCTGAACCGGATGCTTCGCCCCTTCCTTTCAATTCTCAGCAGCTCCGTATGGTCGCAGTTGGGATAGGCATTCAGGCTCTCAATCATCTCAGGCGGCAGCTCGTTGAAAGCAAAATCCACCTCAATGCTCTCCAGTCTCTTGGGGCGTATGTACCTTGTCACATGGAACTGGTCATCAAGCACCTCCGCCAGGTCATCGACAACGGAAGCCATAAGCAGACTGCCCTTCTCCGGCCCTGAGATGCTCAGTTGACGCCCTTCCATGTCCAGAAAGGATATGCTCCAGTAATCGCCATGCTCATCAGGCTCGACGTCAATCAGACTTCGCAGGATGTCCAACACACCGCTGCGGACCAACCTGTCCAGAAGCTGTTCTGAGTCCCCACCTCCCAGACAGCCGCTCCGCGGTCTCCTTCTTCTGTCATCAGGAAAGACTATCTCGTATTCGACAAGGCCCTCGTTCACAGAGAGCCTGACTGAAGCCTTTGCGCCCATGGAGTTGACCATGCAGAATTCAAGGTTTGCAAACATAGAAAAGATCTCCTTTTGCAAACCCCTACGGCAAAAAACCCAAAAAGATTAAGAATTTTTTGTAACTGCTTATCCTGCAAATGAATGGTAAAGCACTCTCACAGTTGTGTCGAACTGGCTGTTGTCCACTCCAACGATTATCGCAAGCTCGTCCGAACCCTGCGCGATGGTCCTGATGTTGATGCCTTCCTTCCCCAGGGCGTTGAAGACCTTTCCTGAGATTCCGGGGCGGAAGATCATCTTCCTTCCGACAGCCGCCACAAGGGCTATGTTGTCCTGGACACCTATGTCGTCAGGTGAGCACTTGGCCTTTATGTCACTGATTATCTCGTACAGGGCCTCGCCTATGCTGGCCTGTGAGAGGACCAGTGCGAACTGGTCAATCCCCATGGTGATGTGCTCTGCCTGGACCTTGTGCCGGTCAAGGATCTCAAGCACATCCCTTAGGGTCTCATTGGAGTTGTTCAGATGCTTCGAGACTGTCAGGATAATGAAGTTCCTCTTGCCCGCTATTCCGGTTATGAACCTGTCGTTGTCATCCTCCATGCGGTCCACGTTGTCAACGATCATGGTTCCGGGATGGTCAGGGTCGTTCGTGTTCTTGATGTTCAGAGGGATACCTATCTCCTTGACTGGTGCAACGGAGTCCTCATGGAGCACGGATGCACCCATGTAGGAGAGCTCCCTCAGCTCCGCGAACGTTATCTCTGATATGGCCTTCGGGCTGTCGACGATCCTGGGGTCAGCCATCAGGATGCCGGACACGTCAGTCCAGTTCTCGTAAAGGTCAGCCCCCGCCGCCACAGCCACAAGGGAACCCGTTATGTCGCTTCCGCCTCTGCTCATGACACGGATCTTGCCTGAAGGCATGGCTCCGTAGAAGCCGGGGATAACAATGCCCGAATGGCTCTTCAGAGCCTCCTGCACGGCCTCCGCTATCCTGCCGGGGATGAAGGTGCCGTCATAATCCATGAATATGCACTGTGACGCATCAAGGAAGAAGAACCCGAGGTACTCGGCCATCAGCCTTGATGTCAGGTACTCTCCCCTTGAGACAAGCTCGTCGATTGACATGTCCTTGCTTATCTTGGCCCCGAGGGCATCAAGGTCGTCCTCTATCCTGTATGAGAGACCAAGGTCATCGCGGATCTCGATGAATCTGGCCCTGATTATGTCAAAGATCTCCTTGCAGGACACCCCGTAGGTCACATGGGCGTGGCAGAGATAAAGAAGATCCGTGATCTTGTGGTCCTTGGAATCCCTCTTTCCTGCAGCGGAAACGACGACAAGGCGCCTTGAAGGGTCTGAAGAGACTATCCCCTTGACCTTCCTGAACTGGTTGGCATCAGCAACAGAGGATCCACCGAACTTGGCGACTTTCAGCATCTCAGGCCTCCTTTGCGGCGGCGAAGAAGATCTTTGCACCCTTGCGTCTTGCCTCAGAAGCCGCATCGTGCATGTCCTTGACGGTCACTGCCTTCGTGAAGGCGAACACCTGACCGTCCTTCTCGCACACGATCTTCTCAACCTCCACCTTCTCCGCCAGGGCCTTCATGGTCTCGGCATCTGTTCTGACGAAGTACCTGTGCTCGCACTCTTTGCTGCTGTTGCAGGCGAAACCAACAAGGCATTTTGGGCTTAGCATCTGCTTCTGCCCCTCTGCAACTGACGTCACGTCCCTGAGTATGGCGGAGGCGGTTGGGTAGCGGCCTGCTCCCTGACCCATGAATGACATCAGACCGGAGTTCTTTCCGGAGTACTGTGCCAGGTTGGTGTTGCTGTGGATGCTGTAGTAGGCCTCAGCCATGCCGCAGACCACAGGCTCCACATAGGCGTAGAGTCTGCCGGAGTCGGAGAGTCCGCACCTTCCGACCAGTCTGATTGTGCAGCCAAGGTCTCTGGCCACCTCGAAGTCTGCGGCGCTGACGCTCTCTATCCCCTCTATGTTGTAGTCGAAGTTCGGAAGGATGTCGTAGGCGACCATGCTGATCAGCATGACCTTTCTCATGGTGTCCATTCCTGATATGTCAGCGGTGGGGTTGGCCTCTGCGTAGCCCAGCTTCTTGGCCTCGGCCAGAGCATCGTCGAAGCTGGTGCCCTTGCAGTCCATGGAGTCCAGGATGTAGTTCGTTGTTCCGTTGAGGATTCCACCTGCCCAGACTATGGAGTCCGTTTTCCGGGCCATCAGCAGATTCTGGAGAATCGGAATGGCTCCTCCGCAGGCGGCGCTGAAGAGGAAGGAGACGCCCTTGCGGTTGGCTATGCCCATCAGGTCAATGCCATGTGCGGCGACCAGAGCCTTGTTCGATGTGATCAGGCTCTTCCCGGCCTCGAGGCATTTCGATGTGAACTCGAATGCAGGATCTATGCCTCCCATGCACTCGATGACAAGCTCCGAGTCATCGGAGAGCACGTCCTCGAAGGACTCCGTCATGAAGTCCTCAGTCTTCTCGCCCTTCTTGACCAGAACGGTCCTGACCGTGTACCCGGAATTTGCCTGCAGCATCTCCCAGACGCCCTTTCCAACAACACCATGCCCCAGAATCGAAACCACCATAATGTCTCCCCGAAACGGAATCAGAAAAAAACTGTCCGTATTCTAAAAACACTTGTCTTTTTATTGAAGACAATGTATCATAGCGACAATTAAAAGACAAGGCATGGAGTGAAAAAAAATGCTTGAAAACTACCTCATAGTGCACAAGAGCATACTTCCGGACTACTTCGAGACTGTGCTTGAAGCGAAGCACCTTCTGGAGGATGGAAAGGCCAAGAACGTCATGCAGGCCACCAAGATGGTCGGCATCTCGCGCAGCACCTTCTATAAGTACAAGGACTATATTCTGGAGCCCATCCGCATCTCGGACGGACGGAAGGCGGTAATCTCCATGCTGCTCTCACATGAGACCGGAATACTGAGCCACGTGCTCAGCAGGATCTCGGAGGCGGGCGCAAGCATTCTGACCATCACACAGAGCCTCCCTGTGCACGGGAAGGCCAGCGTCACGATCACCCTGGACATCAGCGGTTCGGAGCTGCCAATCACGAACCTTCTGAAGGAGATCGACGACTGCGTCGGTGTGGAGAACACAAAACTCATAGCGATAGACTAAGGAGACCCGTATGGATTACAGAAGCACGAGAAGCTCATACAGCTGCAACTCCCTGCAGGCGGTTTTGAAGGGGATATCCCCTGACGGAGGCCTGTTCGTCTCCCCAAGCATCCTTTCCGGACATTTTGACTGGGAGTCGGTCATAGGGCTCCCCACCCTCAAGATGGCTGAGGTCATACTCTCCCACCTGCTTCCGGACTTCAAGGGAATGGACGAGCTTGTGGGAAAGGCCTACACCGGCAAGTTCGAGACTGAGGACCTTACCCCAGTGGCAAAGGTCGGGGATCTGTACATACTGGAGCTTTTCAGAGGGCCTACCTCCGCATTCAAGGATGTGGCCCTGTCCATGCTCCCGCAGCTGATAACGGCCGCCAAGGCCCAGAGCGGCGCCACTGACGAGACCGTCATACTCACAGCCACATCCGGAGACACCGGAAAGTCGGCCATGGAGGGCTTCCATGACGTGCCTGGCACAAGGATCATAGTCTTCTACCCTCACGGTGGAGTGTCGCCCATACAGAAGGCCCAGATGGCCACCCAGGAAGGTGCCAACGTACGCGTCTGCGCCGTGAAGGGGAACTTCGACGACTGCCAGACCGCTGTCAAGCAGGCCTTTGCCAAGATAAACTCCATGGGTGTTCTGGAGAAGGCGAACAAGAGCCTGTCTTCTGCAAATTCCATAAACATCGGACGCCTTGCCCCTCAGGTGGTCTATTATTTCAAGGCCTACTCCGATCTTGTAGGCTGCGGTCGCATAGAAAAGGGGGACTGTGTGGACTTCGTTGTCCCGTCAGGCAACTTCGGTGACATACTGGCCGGCTACTTCGCCAAGCTGATGGGCCTTCCGGTAAGGCATCTGGTCTGCGCCTCCAACGAGAACAAGGTGCTCACGGATTTCTTCAACACAGGCGTGTACGACAAGAGACGTCCATTCTTCCGCACCAGTTCGCCGTCAATGGACATCCTGGTCTCGTCCAACCTGGAGAGGCTGCTCTTCCTGGCCTCAGGCTGTGATGCAGCAAAGGTCGAGTCATGGATGAAGGACCTCTCCGGAAACGGCTTCTTCACAGTGGACGAACCGGTCATGGCAAGGATCAGGGAGACATTCAAGGCCTACTGCTGCACAGAGAAGGAGACCTTGGAGACCATAGGAAGGACATTCAGGGAGGACGGATACCTCTGCGATCCGCACACAGCCGTCGGAATCAAGGCATCAAGGGACTACAGGTCCGACATGAAGGACGATGTCCCCACCATTGTGCTCTCAACAGCATCACCCTACAAGTTCCCCACCCCGGTCTCGGAGGCCATCGGACTTGAGGTCTGCGGTGATGAGTTCAGCCAGATAGACGCCATCTGCAAGAGGACGGGTGTGCCGGTTCCGGGCAACCTGAGCTCCCTGAAGAGCAAGAAGGTCCTTCACGACGATGTCATAGAGCGTGACGGGATTCTGGATTATGTTTTGGACGTCCTTGGGATCAAGGACTGAGGAGGGTTGACATGGAGATAGTGTGCCTTGACCTTGAAGGTGTTCTTGTACCGGAGATCTGGATCGCGTTCGCTGAGAAGACGGGGATACCCGAGCTGAGAATCACAACTCGGGAGGAGCCTGACTACGACAAGCTGATGAAATACAGGATGGGCATCCTGAGGGAGCACAACCTCACCCTCAAGGACATCCAGGATGTCATTGCCACAATCAGACCCCTTGATGGGGCCAAGGAGTTCCTTGACAAGGTAAGGGAGATGACCCAGGTGGTGATACTCTCAGACACCTTCAGCGAGTTCGCCAAGCCCCTGATGAAGCAGCTGGGCTGGCCGACCATACTCTGCAACAGCCTGATAGTCGACAAGGACAACATGCTCACAGGCATGAGGCTCAGACAGCAGGATGGAAAAAGGAAGGCCATAGACGGCTTCCGGTCAATGAATTTCCGCACATTCGCGGCTGGAGACAGCTACAACGACCTCACAATGATACACAAGGCGGACAGAGGCTGCCTGTTCAGGGCCCCGGAGAGGATTCTGCAGGAGGAGCCTGACCTGAAGCTCTGCACAACCTACGACGAGTTCTTCGAGCAGATCAGACTGTTCGTGGAGGAAGACTGACAAGACAATCGGAAACCTGTCACACTGGCCACTTCAAAGTGGCCTTCACCTTGTCATCGCCATCCTGGCAAATGGTGATAGTCCCTTTGTGGAGGACTATGATGGTTGATGCTATCGGAAGACCCAGACCGGATCCGCCGCTTGTGCGTGACCAGTCGCCCTTTACCCACGGCTCGAATATGTCCGTGTCTATTGCAGACGGGATGTGGCCGGCATTGACTATCTCCATCTCATAGAAGCCTTCCGACTTCCTGATGGTCCATCTGACGGGTTCGGAGGCTCCCGCGTTCGCCTCGACGGCGTTCTTGAGAAGCTCCCTCGCTGCTCGCCCCATCAGCATGCTGTCGCATGAGATGGAGTCGCATTCGACCTTAGGGACAACCGAATCCTTGTCCTTGAAGTTGGAGAAGACCTCATCAACGAAGAGCTGTGTACTGATGCTTCCGATCTCAAGTGCGGTGTCGGCCTGAAGGGAAGAGAACTCAATGACCCTCTCTATTCTCTCGGAGAGAGCGTCGTTCTCCTTCTGAAGCTCCTTGAAAGTAGCCTCATCTGCAGGGAACACGCCATCATTCAGACCATCTATTATCATCTTCATTGCACTTGTGGGGGTATTCAGGTCATGGGATATGCTGTGGAGCCAGGCCTTTCGGCTCTTCTTGTTCGCCTGAAGTTCCTTGTCCAGCTCCTCCACCGCAAGCGTGATCTCATTTAGCTCGCTGTTGCGCTCTTTCGGAAGGGAGACGTTGGACTTGCCCTTCGCCAGGTCGTTCAGGGCTCTTCTGACACCGTCGATGTACTTGGTGTTCCTGGAGCTGAGCACCCAAGCCGCGACAAAGGCTATCAGCAGACAGGCGGGTATGGATACAAAGAGTCCACGGAACAGCGAGTTGACTATGTCCTTGGAATATGCGTAGGTCCTTGGAGTGTGGGTAAGCAGGTCCATGAAATACCTGTCAACCCCGTTGACCGAGATTATGACCTTCCCGAACGGGGCCTGGGTCCTCATGTCCCTTGGCAGAACGTAGTCAAACGCATCCAGGACCGTCCTAGTTATGACCCTGGAACCGTCCGAGGCGGTGGATATGTCGATTCTGGTTGCAAGCTTGACCTTTGTCGGAACGCCTATGGGCTCCCTCCCCTCAGGTCTCTGGCCGCCGTCGTTCCTGGGCTCCTCCCCTTCCCTGAAGGCAGGAAGCGCCCCTCCATCCGAGGTCTTTCCTTCGGAACCCACGACATCGCCCTCTATGGTCATCAGGATGATTCCCGCGATCCTATCGTCTTTGAGCCCTGACAGCTTACTGGTCATGAACTCCGCGCTGAAATCAGTGTAGGACCCGTCCGAGACCGCCTGCTCCACGGAGTCCACAAAGTCATTGTAGGCGGAGACCTGCCATCTCTGCTGGCTCACTCCATACTCGAACAGCGGCACTGCAATCTGGATTAGGAGGACGGCCAATGCTATGGCGAATACGTTCAGAAAGTACTTCCAGAAGAGCTTTTTCATCAGATGCTCTCCTCAATCGGATAGCCTATGAACCTGTATCCATAGCCACGGACAGTCTCTATCCATGGGTCGGACCCAAGCTTTGCCCTGAGGTTCTTTATGTGGGTGTCCGCTATCCTCTCATAGGATTCGGACGTGTAGTCGAAGCACTTCTTCAGGATCTCTGATCGCGGCAGAATCCTTGATGCGTTTTCTATAAGCAGGCCGAGGATCCTCCACTCTGCGGCAGTTAGCGGAACAGGTTCGTTGTTCACCGTGACCTTGTGCTCGATCTCATCATAGCAGAGGATGCCGGAACCGGCCCTGTACGTCTGCCTGTGGCCCCGGTCCACCTCATGGCCACCGTCCACACGCCTGAAGATGGCCTGGACGCGGAGGACAAGCTCCTTTGGGGAGAAGGGTTTTGTTATGTAGTCATCAGCACCGAGCTCGAATCCGTGGATCCTGTCCTCCTCGGTGATCCTTGCGGTCATGAATATCACCGGGATGTCATAGCTCTGCCTGAGCTCCCTGACGAACTCGAAGCCGTCACCGTCCGGAAGCATGACGTCCTGGATCAGAAGGTCAGCCTTGCTGATCCTGAAAGCCTCGCGAACAGAGGCCAGGTTGCCGAATGACAGGACCTTGTAGCCCGCCAACTCCAGATATCTTCTTACGCCTTCCCTTATGACCTGATGGTCTTCCACAACATATATCAACTTCATAACAGGATTTTCTCAGAAAACAACTTCAGTTATCAACAAAAAAACGACTGTCCACACAAAAGTTCACATTTCTATCTGAGGATGAACTCCATGAATACGGGGTTGTGGTCCGACCAGGCGAACCCGGTGTCCGCAACCTCTGCACCGCAGACCTCCACGTTGGACGTCACCATGAAGCCGTCGACCGTGACCTGATACTGTCCCTCCCAGTATGCGCTGTCAGCGTTCCTGCAGCTGGCCACAGGGTTCTCCGGGTCATATGGGGCAACAAGGGTCACGTCATAGCCCTGGAAAACCTCTGCGGGAATGGGCTGGGCCCAGTTGTACTCCGCCCCCTCTATACCGAACGCCTTGCTTCCGGTTCCGATGAGGTCCTTGTTGAAATCACCTCCGGCAATGACCCAGTTGCCGTTCAGATACTCGGTCTGCATATCGTTCAGCACCAGCTTCAGCTGGTCGAAGGCTATCTTCCCGTCGGACGTGTAGGCGGACAGATGGAAGTTGATCAGCACAAGCTCATGACCGTCAGGGCCTGGGACTCTTGTGGTGCTGTAGCATCTGTCCATGTCGATGATCTTCATGATGCCCTCTTCAACCGGCACGCTTCTTCTGACGGCTCCGGAGATACCCTTGCTGGAGAACGTCATTATCCCGGCCAGACTTGCGCCATGCGGTTCAGTGAAGGGATAGAACAGGAACGGGGAGTCCCAGTTCTGGGCGAAGACGTAGCTGAAGGTCGGGAGGTTCCCTGCCACAAGCGCTGTCTCATCCACGTGGTAGGTCCTTGTGGCCTTCTTGTCCACCTCCTGGACAAGGTAGAAATCGCCGTCCAGCTCCGAAAGCTTGGCGTTGATGCTGTCCATGGTATCGAGCAGAATGCCCTTGCTCCTTGCCCAGGACTCGTCCCCTCCGTCCATGAAGAAGCCGAAGTCCCTGACGTAGGCACCGAACCCTATGTTCCAGGAGACGATCCTGTACCTGTCCCCTGCGCTGACGCTTCCCTCTACGGGGTTCAGGACCTCAAGCTCGATGTTGTCGTCAACCCTGTAGTAGTCGATGAACACATATGCCACATACAGAAGGGCGGCCAGAAGCAACGCCAGAAACACGGAAAATATGATTCTGAGGAACAGATGCCTGAGCTTAGCCATTTCCTTCTTCTCCATTAACATGCCTTTTGTTGACATTATAGCAGATATCCATTAACAATTGCCATCGAATGACATGTCCAATCGAACTTATTTCCATTGATGTAGACTTCACCCTGGTGGACGATGACAAGAGGATCCCTGCCCGGAACAGGGAGGCCATCCTCTGGGCCCGCTACCAGAAGGGTGTGCACATCGCGATCAACTCAGGCAGGATAGCACCTTCGGTCCGCACCTACATGGAGGAGATCGGGATAGATGAC
>JAFVFA010000272.1 GCA_017475725.1 Spirochaetales bacterium | reverse complement strand
AGATTATTCCGGCAAGGTTGAAGAACCTGATCTGCTCCAGGGTCTTTCCTCCGTCAGAGCTTCTGTACTGCTCCGACTGGCCTGCCTTAAGGTAAATGACTGTCTCATGGTCCGTCATCACTGCGACTCTGTCCTCGGCCCAGTCCTTGTTCGCGGTTCCCCAGAAGTTCTGGCAGGGATCGGAGCAGTCGGTTCTGACAATGAATCCGACCTCCGCTATGTCCTCAGGGACGTTGACCGAGCATTTGCCTCCATATTCACAAGCTTCGAAAGGATAGCCTGAGCCGTCCTTTCCCTCCCACCACATCCAAACATCGCAGGTGGAGAGGTCCGAGTTTCCGTTCCAGTAAAGTGTCAGCAGGTTGCAGCCGTCCTGGATCTCTGTCTTCGGATTTGAAATCGGCTGCTGGTCAGCTACCTGTGCGGATTTGCATCCGATGATGCAAAGACACACCACGCACAAGAGCAACGAAGTGGCTTTCCTCATATTATACCCCAGACGCTATTGTAATATTTGTTTCCCCTTCAAACAAGGATATTCAACATCTGTCCGTCCGGGTTGTATAATCTGCGCATGAGAAAGACCCTGACACTTCTTCTGTCCCTTCTGGCCATGGCCGCCCTGAGCGCCTTTGTAACAGGTGCTGACATCTCCAGTCTCCCGTCTCTGGAGAGAAGCGGCGTGGTCTTCCATGACAAGGAGGGCAAAGAGACGGATCTGCTTGGGTTTCTTGCAGAAAACGGGGTGGAATGCATCAGAGTGCGCATCTGGGTTGACCCCTATGACCAAAACCATAGCGGCTACGGTGGTGGAAACTGCGACCTTGACAACGCAATTGAGATCGGCAGGAGGGCAAAGGGGCAGAACCTCGGGCTTTTCATCGATTTCCACTACTCGGACTTCTGGGCGGACCCGCAGGAGATAGCCAAATGGTGCTACTTCATGACCATGATCAACCAGTCCTGCACCGGGCAGGACATAATAATCGACAACGGGGAGACCCATCTGAATTCATCATTCGTCTGGCCGGACTTCTGAGGCATCAGATTCTTTAATGCTTTGTGCCTTTTCAAGGGCACAAAAGGCCTAAATCCCTTGTTTGTGCCCTCGGTCAAGGATGTTTCAAGGGCACAGAAGGCCCAAATCCCTTGTTTGTGCCCTCGGTCAAGGGAGTATCAAGGGCACAGAAGGCCTAAATCCCTTGTTTATGCCCTCGGTCAAGGGAGTATCAAGGGCACAGAACGTCCAAAACCCTTATTTGTGCCCTAGTTCAAAAACACGTCGATGATTTGCCTGATTTCCTCTCGTGTGATCTTGAGTTCATCATTCTCGAATGTCACAATCAGCCCATCTCCGATCACCATTCCGCTTTTTGCATAGTCCTTTATCTTGCTCACCATGTTGTCCTTGTATCCGGATCTTTGTGTCATTCCGAAATGCTCCCAGATGATGATCCTTCCGGAGGAGGGGTCCATGATTGTGAAGTCCGGATGCACAACGTGTTTGTTGTACAGAGTGAATGGACGCTCATACCTGTATGGGATTCCGGCTTTGAAAAGCTCATCTGCAATCAGGGCTTCTGCAAAGGACCTGACAGATTCCCCGCGCAAGGTTTCCTTTGGATTTGCCATTTCATAGTCTGGTGGAGGGTAGACCTCGGACATGAAGTTGTGGACCAGGACATCTGCGGGAATCTCCACAGGAGTCACCAGCTCCCTCTTCGCTTCATGGAGCATCATATAGGCATCCTTGACCAGGTTCCTGGTTCTCAGGAAGTCTTTCAATGCTGTAAGTTCCTTTTTCGATGCGGAATTGACATGCTCCAGATATTCCTTCTTCGCAAGGTCCTTGATCTTTTTGAGATCACGGGAAGGGGAGAGGTATTTCCTGGATGTTGTCAGGAATTTGAAATGGGAACGGGTACTTGTAGTGGTGGAGACCCAAAGTCGTCCTTCGGGTGCTGTCCCAAGCCATTTCTCAGACTTGGATATGTAGTCCTTCAATACTTTTTCGCGTTTGCGGAGCTGATGTTCAAACATTCGGTTTCCCCCTTTTGAACCCTTTACGGGGAAAAAGCGAAAAAGATTAAGAAATCCTGCCGAAAACAGCAGGATTTCTTGCATTTAAATGATTATGATATAAGCAATAGAAAATTTTTGAAATTATTCCTGGATGTAGGAGGCCAGGTTCTCAGCGTAGAGGTCGATCTCGTCGCCGAACTGCGTGGATGGACGCACCAGGCTCTCGCTTCCTTCAAGATGTGCTATGCCCTGGACGGGCTGGTGGCAGGACGGGAGCTCTGCATGGGTGCCGAACGGGATGTGGATCATGCCGTTCTCCTGTGCCCAGTAGATAAGCGAATCCAGGCATCTTGAGCCCTCGCAGAGGGAGAATCTGCAGGATGTGAAGCAGGCGAAGAACTTGTCCGCAAGGGCGTGGTCCTCGCACATCTGCACTGTGGTGTCAATGAATGTCTTCATCTCGGCTGACATGTTCCCGAACACAGTCGGGCAGCCAAGGATGACCATGTCGCTCTTTATCAGCTTCTCTGGGGTGACGACAGGCAGTGTCATGATGTCTTCGTAGTAGTCGTTGGCCGTCTCCTCCTTGTTGGCCCAGATGTGGAGATCCGGGTCCTCGACCCTGTAGAATCTCACGTCGACGTTTCTCTTCTCAAGCGCTTCCTTGAGGCAGGAACCGATAATGAAGCAGTTTCCGCTTACGCTGTGCACGACGATGCTGCATCTTTTCATTGGGGAACCTCCCGTTTCCTCTCTTTTGAGGTTGTTGGTTTAAATATACAATGAAAAGCAGGGGTCGAGACGATTTTTCTTGTGTTTATTGCATTTTCAGCCCTATTATTTACAAACAAACTTACAAAGTGTATCTTTAAACGTAGGCAAAGAAAAAGGTTGCATGCCGGTGTTGCGCCGGCATGGATGCAACAGGAGAAAGAATGAAGAAATTGCTTTTCGTGTCAATGCTGTTGATCGTTCTGTTGGCCGGGCAGGTTTACGCCGACGGAAAGCTCAACAGTTCGGCTGTTACAATAGCGAGTGTGGTGAGTCCTCCGGAGGCAGCCAATCCGTCCATCATCATCGGAATCGGTTCCGCTGAGCTTTCGTACTACATGACCCCAGACCAGGAGACGACCGCCATCACGGGTATCAACCTGATGGAGGACGGCCGCTTCACCTTTGCGCTGATGACCTCGGAGGAGGTGCGCATCTTCAAGGGTGCGCCCAAAAACCTTCTGCACATAGAGGTCAGGGCCGAGGGGTTCCACTTCTATGACTACAACTACACAGGATATCTTGAGGGTTCCTCCATGGACGAGAGCAACATCAAGCAGTTCAATGCTGTGCCGCTTCTGTCCACGACCCCATACATCACCATATCCACATTCTACGGATCCAACGAGAACGTTGAGGTCCGCCATGTCGAGAACCAGGGGAACAAGATAGAGGTCGAGTTCCTTGAGGGTATCACCAAGGCGGAGCTGATCCTGGGAACCTTTACCGTTGAATGGAAGGGCAAGAGACCTCTTGAGGCCGGAATCTACAAGGCGAAGGTCTCAATCATCTACAGCACTCCGTGAGGCGGACCCCGAACACTGTTCATGAATCCTCGAAAAAGATAGAGTTGATGCCATGGCATCAGACAGATTCAATTGGCGGCGGTTCCTGAAGAACATAGCCGTCATAGCGATTCCGGTGGCTCTACAGAACCTCCTGACCTCAACAGCCTCCATGGTGGACACCATGATGATCTCGCGTTTGGGCGAGACGTCCGTAGGTGCCGTCGGCCTCTGCTCGCAGTATGCGCTGCTGATGGTCGCCGGATACTGGGGCTTTGTGGGCGGGGGAATGCTCTTCATCTCCCAGTACTGGGGCGCAAGCGATGAGGAGGGGATCTGCAGAAGCTATGGACTGATGCTCACCTGCATAATGACTGTGGCCGCCGTCTTCGGTGGCGTGGCGGTCTTCAAGCCGGATCTGATAATGAGGCTGTACACCGACAAGCCGCACATCAGGGCCATAGGGATCCAGTATCTGAGGATAGTCGGGTTCGCCTATCCGCTTCAGCTGTACTCCATCTGCGCAAGCACCCTTCTGAGAGCCACCGAGAAGGTGAGGATCCCTCTCTACGCATCTGTGGCAAGCGTTTTCACGAACATATTCATGAACTGGGTGCTGATCTACGGGAACCTGGGGTCAAAGGCCTATGGGGTGCGCGGAGCAGCCATGGCAACGGTCTGCGCCGCCGCTGTGAACGCCATTGTGGTCCTTGTGGGAAGCCTTGCGATAAGGTATCCGTACCTGTTCAGAATCAAGGCCCATTTCACCTGGGCCAAGGACAAGGTCAAGGAGTTCTTCTTCAAGTGCTTCCCCATAATCATGAATGAGGTCTTCCTGGGGATAGGCAACATGGTGGTGAACGTGGTTCTGGGAAGGCAGAGCGAGAGCGCAATAGCCGCAATTGCCGTTTTCAGGACCCTGGAGGGCCTGATAATAGGCTTCTTTGCAGGGTTCTCCAATGCATCGAGTGTGCTTGTCGGCAAGGAGGTCGGGGCGGGGAACCTTGACGACGCCTACGAGAAGGCGAAGAGGATAATCCCCCTGTGCATGTTGACCATCGTGTTCACTGGAGTACTCATTAATGTATTCAAGGCCAATATTATCCATGCAATGGGGCTTTCCGGGACATCGTTTGACATTGCAAGCTATATCATCACTGTCTTCACCATAATCGCGGTGATAAGGATGGGGAACTGGTGCATGAACGACACCTACAGGTCCTCAGGCGATGCTGTAACCGGGACTGTCCTGGAGCTGGTCTTCATGTACATCATGGTCATCCCTGCGGTCACAATCGCCGGGCTCAGGTTGAAGGTCTCCATGTATGTGCTTTTTCCTCTGGTCTACTGTGACGAGATCGTGCGCTGGATAATAATGGTCGTTCACCTCTTCTCTGGCAGGTGGGTCAGGCCGGTCACCGAGCAGGGAAGGGCCAAGCTTGCGGATTTCCGCAGAAGGCATGGCATCAGGCGTCCGGGTTACCAACGGTAAAATAATACAGGTCTGAATCCGACTTTCAGTAAGAAAATTCAATTGTTT
>JAFVFA010000271.1 GCA_017475725.1 Spirochaetales bacterium | reverse complement strand
GATTCAATCTTTGTATAGACCTTGTTCATCTCAACCCTCCTTGACCTTTGAGGAGAAGAGCTCGTTTATCTCCTGCTCATACTTGGCATAGCGCTCATCGGTTACAAGGACGCTGTTCCAGTCAAGGAACTTCTGCCTGAGCTCGTTGAAGAAGGCTCTGACATCCTTCTTGCTGTCAATGTCGAACTTGGCCATGAGGACCTTGTACAGGAGGTTGAACTCCTTCTCCTGCCTCTCAACGGGAACCGCGGCATCGACCAGGTCGAACGAGTTCTGCTGCAGATAGACGGCATCAAGGAGCTCGCCCTTCTGGTACTCGATGTAATCCTCGATCGAGGTTCCCTCCTCTCCGACGACCTTCATCATCTGGTTGATCTCGTTGGACCTGAACAGGACCTCACGGGCATCGTTGACCAGCTTCTGGTCTATGATCCCCTTGTACTTCGACCAGGAATCGAGAGGATGGATGGCAGGGTACTTTCTGGCGTCCGAACGCTCACGTGAAAGGCCGTGGAATGCTCCTACGACCTTCAGGGTTGCCTGTGTGACAGGCTCCTCGAAGTTACCGCCTGCAGGGCTGACCGTTCCGCCGATCGTGACGGAACCGATGCTGCCGTCATGGAGTCTGACCTTTCCGGCTCTCTCGTAGAATGCGGAGATGACCGACTCGAGGTATGCTGGGAAAGCCTCCTCTCCCGGGATCTCCTCAAGTCTTCCGCTCATCTCTCTCATGGCCTGAGCCCAACGGCTTGTGGAGTCCGCAAGGAGCAGGACGTTCAGTCCCATCTGCCTGTAGTACTCGGCCATGGTGATTGCAGTGTAGACGGAGGCCTCTCTTGCGGCAACAGGCATCGATGATGTGTTGCAGATGATGATGGTCCTCTCCATCAGTGAGCGGCCTGTCTTCGGGTCGATCAGCTCAGGGAACTCCTTCAGGACCTCGACGACCTCACCTGCACGCTCTCCGCAGGCTGCGATTATGACCACGTCCACATCTGCGTTACGGCTCTCCATGTGCTGGAGGACCGTCTTGCCTGCTCCGAACGGGCCCGGGACGCAGAAGGTTCCGCCCTTTGCAACAGGAAGGAACGTATCTATGATTCTGATCTTCATTATCAGGGTCTCATCCGGGCGAAGGCGCTCGTCATAGCATGTGACGGCCTTCTTGACCGGCCAGCTGAAGACCATTGAGAGCTTCCTCTCCTCTCCCTTCGGGCTTCTGACCGTGGCCACTGTGTCACGGACGTTGTAGGAGCCCTTCTCGACTATGGACGTCAGAGTCCAGTCCACATCGTCGAATCCGAACGGAAGCATGATCCTGTGGGTGAAGATACCCTCTGGGACTGTTCCGAACGCATCGCCGGGTCTGAGGGTGTCACCGACCTTCTTCACGGGGGTGAACTCCCAGTCCCTGTTCGGGATCGGGTCAAGATAGACTCCTCTCTGGAGGAAGAATCCGCAGTTCTCCGCAAGGGATGGAAGCGGGTTCTGAAGTCCATCGTAGATCTGTGTGAGAAGACCAGGTCCGAGCTCAACGCTCATGAGCTCACCTGTGAACTCGACCTCGTCCCCTACCTGTATTCCGTTAGTCATCTCGTAGACCTGCATGCTGGCCTTGCTTCCGTTGACCCTGATGACCTCTCCCTTGAGCCTTGTGTCGCCTGTGTGCACATATGCGACCTCGTTCTTGGAGATGGCGCCGTCGAAGGTGACTGTGACAAGGTTTCCGTTCACGCCTGCTACGTGTCCAATTGTTTTTGCCATAAGCACTCCGTTCTATCTCATTCCATTTTCATTTCTTTCTGAAGGATCCCAAAGAGCTTCCTGTACTCCTCGTTGCCCGTGTCCGCAGTGAAGAGGTCCTTCCTGAGAAGGATCCTGAGCTGCAGGGCGTATGCAAGCAGCGCATTCTCAGAGAAAGGCTCGAAACCCTTGGCCTGCTCCAGATACCCATACCTGAACTGCATGAGCGTCAACTCGGCCTCAAGCGGATTCTTGGCGTTCATCGCGCTGTCGGCGACTCTCTGGATATCGAAATCCCTGAACACCACACCGCCTTCCGTCGGGCGACCGAGGTTCTGTCTTCTCTGGGCGTTGACCGCATCATCGAGCTTTCTGTTCAGATCGGACCACCGCTTAAGGAACTGGTTGCCACCATCAAGGCCCTCAGGGATGCCGCAAAGCAGTCTGTAGTCAGACTCGCCTACGTTGCCCTTGGCGTCGGAGAGGAAGGCCTCCCATGTCAGAGGTGCGCTGTCCGAGAAGCGAAGCATCGGAAGACTTGAAAGAAAATAGTACCTTGAAGGCATATTTCCCTCCCCGTCAGATCTTCATGTCGCCAAGGAATGGCCTCAGCAATGCGGCGATCTCTTCATCCGAGAAATCATAGAAGCCTGAACCGTCCTTGCAGCAGAGCTTCATCCCTGACATGCCCTTTACCGGGCGTATCTCCAGGCCCTTCTCAATCTGCTGTGCCAGTGAAGCCTTGACCGCAGCCTTCGCCTCGTCTATCTCGACGGAGTATTTTGCAGGGTCATCGCCGTTGATGGCGGCAGTTATCAGAGCGGCAAGGCTCTTCTCCGAGAGATCCTTGGAGACCTTGTCTGCCATGATGCGCTCAAGCATGAGCTCCAGCTCCTTCTTCACTGAAAGGACAGCATCGCGCTCCGCCTGCTTGATGAGGGCCTTGGAGCTCTCTATCTCCCTGTTTGCGTTGTCGATGTTCTTCTGGGCTTCCGCCTTGGAGGCTGCGACTATCTCCGCGGCCTGTGCCTTTGCGGCGGCAACGATGGTGTCTGCCTCTTTTCTGGCTTCCTCTATGCCATCACGTTTGATTGACTGGACCAAATCCTGAATCTGAATCTCCATTCTAAACCGTCCTTGGAATAATCTTCTAACATACTAAAGCAATGGAAGGACCTTATCAATAAGAATGGCCACGATATTTTCGATGCTTCCGGCTTTTGCACCGGACTGAGATGGGGATATGGATTGTTTCGGAATCCTCAACCTTTGATTCCGGATGAGGCGATTCCTGCAACGAAGAACTTCTGTGTGAACACGAACAGGACGATTATAGGCACAACCGAGAGCGAGGCTCCAGCAAGCTGCATCGGGATGTTCGCTCCACCACTTGACTGGAAGAACTTCAGCGCAGGGGTCAGAAGCTGCTTCGATGTGTTGTTGATGAACAGGAACGGGTCCACGAAGTTGTTCCAGATGTTGATGAACGAGAACAGTATCGCTGTGGCAATCGCCGGCCCCGAGAGAGGGACGAAGATCCTGCCCATTATGGTGATGTGGGATGCCCCGTCCATCTTGGCGGCCTCGATCAGCTCCTCGGGGATCGCCCTGAAGAACTCTATCAGCAGAACAAGATAGAAGACCTCCGCTATCTCTGGCAGGACTATCGACAGTGATGAGTTCAGTATGCCCAGCTTCTTGAAGTACAGGTATCTGGAGACCATGGTCGCCTCTGTGGGGACCATCATGGTCGCGACCAGGATGCTCAGGATCAGAGCCCCTCCCCTGAACCTCATCCTGGAAAACGCATAGGACGCCGGGATGGTGACTATGAGTCTGAAGAATATGGAGACTGTAACGGTTCTGAAGGTGTTCCAGTACCAGTTTCCGAAGTACCTGGTCCTCAGGACCTGCATGTAGTTTGCAAAGGTCATCCTCGCCCTGCTGAAAAGGGGGAGATAGACATCGCCCTGGTTTCTGAACGAAATCAGGACCATCATTATGAACGGGTAGATGCAGACCAGAGCAAGCACCCACATTATGGCGGCATAGAGGATGGAGGCCTTGTCCTTGGTCAGTTTCTCTTTTCCCATGATGATCTCACCTTGTTGAACACAGTGTTGATTACGATTATGAAAGAGGCGTAGAACACGCTCTCAGCGGCACCGATCGAATAGAACCCGTATATGAACGAGTCCTCGTAGATCTTGAACGAGAGCGTTCTGCTTGCCCCACCCGGGCCGCCTTCGGTCAGAGCCATTATTATGTTGTAGCTCTTGAATGCGGCTATTATAACCAGGGTCAGCAAGGTGAACAGCGTCGGTATCAGAAGCGGGAACGTGATGAACCTAATCTTCTGCCACCAGTTCGCACCCTCGATGTCGGCAACCTCGTACAGGCTCTGCGGTATGTCCTGCATTGCCGCCAGTATGGTTATCACGTTGAACGTGACTGCGATCCAGACCGCCACAACAGCCGTGACCGGAAGGGCCATGGTCGGGCTCAGAAGCCACATGGGCCCCTTGATGCCGAACATCCTGAAGATCGCATTCACCGGTCCGTGGAACGGGTCAAGAAGGTACTGGAACACTATACCTATTGCAATTACGTTTGTGACGTATGGCATGTAGAACATCGTTCTGACCGCCGTGCGCCCCTTGAACTTCCTGTTCAGGAGAATGGCGATGAAGAAACCTGCCACCATTCTCAGGACAGTGTACACGAGTGCAAAGGCAAGTGAGTTCCCGAAAGCCTTCCAGAAGGTGTCCGAGGAGAACGCCTTCTGGAAGTTGCG
>JAFVFA010000270.1 GCA_017475725.1 Spirochaetales bacterium | reverse complement strand
GGCCCACAATGTGCCGGAGCCTGCGTCATCGTCCGTGAAGGCGACCCTTGTAATCCACAGCAAGAAGGGCAACGAGAAGACACGTCAGGTCATAATGAAGAGCAAGGACTATGGCGATGTCACCAAGGAGGTGATTGTTTTCACCTCCCCGAAGGACGTCTCCGGTGTCGGATACCTAATGTTCAACTACCCTGAGGCCGATGACGGCTCCAAGAAGGACAGTGACAACTGGCTCTACATGCCGGCATTGAAGAAGGCCAAGAGAATGGCATCCAGCGGAACGGAGGCCGAAGGGAGCTTCATGGGTACGGACTTCACCTATGAGGACATGGGAGAGAGGGCGATCTCCAAGGACAGCTACACCCTCCTTGGAACGGAGGACATCGATGGGGTCCCGTGCTACAGGATCAGATGTGAGAGCATAGCACGCACCGAAAGCGACCCGGAAAGGGTCATATACCTTGGAACAGAGGACTACATCCTCCGCAGATGCGAGTTCTATGACAGGCACGGACAGCTGCACAGGGTCCTTACGTGCAGCGGCATTGAGACCATAGACGGCTATTCGTGCACAAAGGAGATGAAGATGGAGAATGTCCAGTCCGGGACATGGTCCAGGATCACGCTGTCCGATGTGGTCTACGACACAGCCTCGATCGATGACGGGATCTTCACCGTCACCGCCCTTGAGCAGGGGAGAGTCAGATGAGAAAGGCAACAGCAACCATACTTGTCCTGCTGATCCCGTTCCTGGCATTCTCCCTGGACACATACTTCTCAGGGGAGACATCGGTCAACATGCTGGTCTCCGTCCCTCCGGTGGAGGATGCAGGGAGAATCACATCTACCAATCTGGTGCAAAACCTGGAGCTGTCCGCATTCTCCGACACAACAACGCTGAAGCTCAAAGGCGGATTCAGCTACAATCTGCAGAGCGGAGCCTTCTCCCCCTACATGGAGGAAGCCTATGCGGACCTGTTCATCGGAAGCCTGAGCTTCAGGGCAGGACTTCAGCAGATCTCATGGGGCACAGCGGAGATGATGTCAGCAGTTGATGTGCCATGCCCTTCAGACATGTCCGATCCGGTGAACATGAGGAAACTTGCGGTAGGGGCCCTGAAGGCCTCCTACGATGCCTTCCCGTTCGCCATGGACCTGTACTGGATACCGGTGTTCACCCCAACAGCCCTGCCCTCCTCCATGTCTCCAGGGTTCGAGATCCAAGGGCCGGAGGCGAAGCTTGGGAACAGCGAGTTTGCGGCGAAGATGTCAGCCTACACCTCCGCAGGGGACTTCTCCCTGTACGGCTACTACGGCTGGGAGGACATTCCCTCAATCGGAATCGACTTCACAACCACTCCGCCGACACCATACGGAGAATACGACAGGCTGATGATGCTGGGTGCATCCGCGGCGGTTCCGGTGGGACAGGTCACCCTCAAAGGGGAAGCAGCCTGGTATCCTGAGAGGGACGCCGTTGCGTCAGCTTCCGCAGGTCTTGAATGGATACACGACGACCTTACTCTTATCACCGAGGCATATGGTGAATGGAACAAGGAGGACGAAAGCCTGTCAGGCCAGTTTGGGGCTTCAATCAGCTATGATCTTCTCGATTCAGACCTTCAGATTACCCTTTCCGGCATTGTGGAGATCGAGAAGTGGGACGGATTGGCGGAATTCGGGGTAGAATGCAGCATCACCGACGAGCTCTCCATTTCCGCAGATCTTGTCTACGCCTTCGAGGGCCCTGACGAGGCAGGCACATACGGAGCATTCAAGGATCTTGACTGCTTGGCTCTGCAGCTGACCTACTCCTTCTGACAATCCGCCTCTGCGGCCTGCATGATGGCCTCCACATCGGCGCCCACAACATCAAGCCCCACGGCTTCGATCTTGCGGACGTCCCGGATGCCGTAGTAATTCCCGGCCAGGGCCTTGACGTACCCGAATCCGAAATCATCGGGGACGAAAGGCCCTCCTGCCGTGGTCACATAGTACATCCTGTCTGCTCTACAGAGCCCCACAGGGACACCTTCCGGCGAATATCTGAAAGTGATCCCAACAACGTTGACCTGCTCAAGGTACTGCTTGAGCGCCGCGGGGAAGGACAGGTCCCAATATGGAGCCGCAATCACGATCGTCCCAGCCTCAGCGAACTGCCTGGCAAGATCGAACATCGGATTGCAGACCTCCCCATTGGAGACGAGCACATCCCGACGGTTCAGGAAGGCTTCGTCTGCAACCGGGAAGGCGATGTCCTCAAGGCGGACCTCCTCATATGGTCCGAGCCTCTCCAGAAGCACTTCTGCAAGCCTTTTTGTCCGTGAGCCCTTACGCACACATGCATCCACAAACAGAACAGGTCTCTTCATTTCTCTCCACAAACCTCGAATATCGAATCGAATCCGGCAGTCTCAAGGATCTCCATCACAAGTCTGCCTACAGAAATCATCCTGACCGGATGATCCTTCTTCATGATCAGCAGGACTCGCAATCCTGCAGATGATATGTATTCCAGCTTCTCGCAGTCAATGACCACACCGCTTATCGCATCGGTCCTGGTGGCCCTCTCATAGAGCTCAAGCACCTGAGGGGCCGTAAGGGTGTCCACACGTCCGGCCAATGACATTTTCAGAATCCCATCAGAGATGGCGGCCTTGACCGAGAACCTCTGCCCGGAGGTCTCCTCAGTCACGCCATTACTCCTCTCCGCCCTCGGTGTGATCCTCCAATAGGCGCAATGCCTCATCCCCTCTCTGACGGCCTGGACGACCTCTGGCTCCAGCGAAGAGAAGCCCATCATCTCCGGCATGTGGGACTCCACCTCCAGCCTTTCGGCCTGCAGGCCCCTCTCTGCCAGGAAGGACAGCGCCTTCTCAGTGTCGGATTCAATGTCCTTGCCGCCGTTCTTCCAGGGCAGGATCATCATGCTTGGAGCCTCCACATGGATGTCCGCCTTGTTCTCGAAACCGCGCATGAGATTGTCCATGATCTCCTGGTATCGGTCTCCGGCTATTGCCTGCATCACGAAGGTGTTCTGGACCATCATCTCCGGATCCGATGTTATCCAGCAGCCACCATGTTTCACAAGCAGCCTGCGGATGTTGTCGCAAAGCGAAGCGGTCTCGAAGTCGTTGAAGTACATCAGCAGACCTTCGGTGGTGATGCAGATGGGCCCCTGAACCCCTTCCAGAGCAGACTCCAGGGATTCGAGGTTTGTGGCATCCACGGCAGCATAGCGGATCCGTGTCCGGTTCTCGCTCTTCGCCAGCGGCATCACCACCCTGTCCATGTCCTGAATCGTTGCAGGAAGATCAAGCCCAACGTATCCCCTGCCCTGCCTCATCATCTGCAGGCCTCTGGGGGTATAGCCGCATGGAAGATCAACGATAGTGGAGCAACCCGAATTCCCGGCAATGGCCCCTACGGTACGGTAACGTATCTCCAGAAAGACCGAATTGGCAAGATTCTGAAGCCGAATCAAGGGATCTTCGGCTTTCAGGCCATCATCCGACCCCATACCGAGTCTGTCAGCAATCATGGCCGCATCCCGGTCACCAGCCATCGCAAGGCCGGACAAGGCCATCCTTGCAGTGTGGAAAACGGGGTTCACCCGCTCAAGCAAAGACCTGTTCATCTACAACCTACTCCTCAATGTGTTTGCCAAGGGTAGGAATTCCACTTTCACAACCATTCCCATGGCGGCAGCAAGACGCTGGAGAGTGCGGATCGAGGGGTTTGAGTTTCCATTCTCCAGCTTGCTGATATCGCTTTGTGCGATTCCGGTTCGCTCAGACAGCTCCTTCTGTGTAAGGCCGGAAACCTTTCTGGCCTCTATCATGGCCTGAATGACGGCATGCTCAGGCTGAAGCTCCTCGTATTCCTTTCTGAATTCAGGATCCTTGAGCTGCTCTGCAAGAAAGTCATTGAACTTTGTTCCCATCATACTCTCCATATTATAGGATATATCCTATTTTTCAAGCTAAGTGGTGGTACAGCTCTCTATGTCCCGATGTCTGTATCCTTTAGCAACTTCCTTCTAGTGAACGTTCCGTTCATCAGTCGAAAAATCCAGAATTCTGGTTAACAAGTTTTCAAGATATTTCGAATCGTCTATTTCGCTCAACCCGAAGGTCTTTCTCCCAGCATCCTTGAGAGAGGCTCCGATGTGGTAGAGTCTCCTTCCATCCAGAATCAAAAAGCGGTCGTGAAACTCGTTAGAGAAAAGAATATCAAGTTTTCCGTATTGTCTGTGAAATGAATCAAGTTCCTTGGGAGTTATCCTGCTCCCTGTATTTGAAGTTATGAAAGTTACAGTGACGCTCTTGCCTTTCTTTGTCATCAGATCCAAAGTCTGCCCATCCACGTAGTTGTCTATCAGAACAATCGACTCCTTCGCCTCCGATATTATTCGTCCGATACAACTCACTGCATCGTAAAGCTGTCCTTTGAAAAACAACCTGTGTCCTGATTCAGAATTCTTCTCCTCAAGCTTTTCAAGCCTGGAGGCAAGGTTTTCCTGCCTGCTGTCTATTCTGTTCACTACTTTAACCAGATCGAGATAATTTTCCTGCGTGACAAGGACTCTTGCAGGGTCTATAGAATAGCCCTTGAGCATGTACTGTTTGAGAACACTGTTGGCCCAACGGCGAAACAACGTACCCCGTTTGGAATTCACCCTGTACCCGACTGCAATAATCATATCAAGGTTATACATTTTCACCTTACGGGAAATAAACCTGGATCCTTCTTTTTGAACTATTGCGTTTTCCGCAAGAGTTGAATCTGAAGCAAGCTCTTCTTCGGAATAAATCTTGTTAATATGACGACTGACTCTACTCAGATCAACATCAAACAGAAGGCTAATCTGTTCCTGTGTCAGCCACACTGTCTCCTCCTGCGGGCTGACACTGACCTCAAGCTCAAACCCTCCATCCGTAAACTTAACTACTTCATAACGGTTGATTTCATTGCCCATGCGTGTCCCTCACATTATTACTTATATATCGGCTCCTTGATCCTGCAGGCCGTGGTGGTCACAGACTCAAAATCCCAGTCGGTGCAGTTGAGAAGATAGCGCAACTGGTTTCTGTTCACATTCAGGCACCTCATTATTGCACCGACACTGTAGCCCTGTTCCGACATGGTGTAGGCGATGTCCCTCATGGCCTTTAGGCGTCCGCGGCGCTCACCCTCCTCCAATCCGAGATTGACGAAATACATCTGGAAACTGTTCTCATAGGACATCATGGAAGACCTCCTGTTTCCCATTCTGGCATCCGCAGACAGTGAAGCAAAGAAAAAAGAGAAAAACCACACAAAAAAACCGGGAGGCCCCAAAAGAGCCTCCCGAACAGCATAGATTAATTATGATGTGGCAAAGTGTCAGTCTTCTTTCACCATGCCTTCGATGATGGACTTGGTCACTTCGTAGAACAGCTGCGGATTCACGTATCTGCCGTTGATTGTCGCAGCCTTCGGCTCCACTTCAATGTTCTTGTCCAGGTCAAGATCCTTGAATTTCACATCCTTGACATCAATGTCGAAGCCTGCAACAAAGCCTACAGAGTTCTCATTGACCTTCAGACCGAGTCCAAGCTTGGAGTACAGATCCACATTGAAGGTTGTCTTGCTGCTGTTCTTGTTGGGATCAGCGGTGTCCTTGACTTTTGTGGTCACAATATCGACCTTGAAATGGTTATCCGATGACTCCACGTTCAGAACCACGGCTCCACCATAGTTTGCAGAGGCCGAAACCTTTTCATAGTCAACCTGGATCGACACAGTGCTGACGGTGGTTGTCGTTGTGCCATCAACTGTCTCTTCGTCTTCTGCGAACCCGATGATGAAACCGAAGTTCTTCAGACAGACCTTGCCGTTGATTGTCTGTCCGTTGATTGTGGCAGCGATTGAAAGATCCAGGTTGCTGATCTCGAATGATCCAACGGAGAACGGATTGACATCCGCATCCCCTAGAATTGCCTCAAGGTTCAGATCCTCGATATCAACGTTGAAACCGCCGTTGAAGGCTATGTCATACACAACGCCGTCTTCGGCATTGATCTGAACTGAAGCGTTTGTGAATGTGGCCTGAAGCTTTGCAATGCAATCGAAGAAGATGGCCTGAGCATAGTAGTACTCTGCAGCGTTTTCCTTGGAGTTCTTCTCCAGTGCAGGCTCTGATCCAGCGACATAGAGCTCGATTTTATCAAAGTCGAAATCCTTGACGACAATCTTGTAGGCTGTCATCTCACCTCCGTCTCTCTTGGCGGAATAGTTGATCTCGGCCTCAATGGTACCATCCTTGGAACCTGCTCCGTCCAGCGTTGCGCTTCCGCTGAAGCCGGAATAGAGGATCTCCGCTGCAGGAATGTCAACCTCTGTGGCAACTTCATCAATGGAAACCTTAACCGTGGTTGCTGCAACAGAGAGAGCTTCCTTGTTGTCAGCTGCCTTGAAGGAAAGCTCGCCTGTTGCCTTGACTGTCGTCTCGGTATCGACGTCTTTGCTTGAACCGGAAAGGTTGCCTATCAGCGAGAAAAGGTCAGTGAAGACCTTCTGGATGGTGGCGGAATCCTTCTCCATATCGAAGTTCTCGGCAAGGGAACCTTCAGACTCGGAAGGGATTTCCGCACTTGCAGCCTGAGGCTGTTCCTTGACTTCATTCTTGCAAGCCACCATTGTCACGAGGACAAGAAGAATGGCCAATACTGTAAAGATTCTGAATGCTTTTGTTTTCATGTTGTTACCTCCACAAGAAGCTTTCATCATGAAAACAAATTTACTAAAGGGAATGTTACTGGTCAAATTGCGCCGTTTGACCAAAATGCATTTGAAGGTCTGAAATGCCAGTTTTATAATCTATCGCATGTTCATCCCGTGAACTTGTGTCCAAGGGCATAATCCTGCAGAAAAGCCTGTTTGTGCCCAAGAAACCCGCCAAACAGAGGGCACAAACATGGCTGAAGAGCCATCTGTGCCCTTGATATCCACTCCTCCAAGGGCATAATCGACGGAAAAACCGCTTCTGTGCCCTTGGAACACACATGATAGAGGGTACAAATCGAGCAAATTGCCTTTCCGTACCCTCGGAGGTTCATTGCAGTATCATCTCATGGAAGCGGTCACACCGCCAGCACCTGCCGGATCACGGCGTTGTCCATACTCAGCAGGCCAGGGTCGGATGACAGGATGGCATCGACCTCGTCACGGGCTGCGGCCATCATTGGGACATCCTTCTCCAGATCGGCGAACTTCAGATGCAGGAATCCGCTCTGCCTGATACCGGAGAGCTCTCCAGGGCCTCTGATCTTCAGGTCCTCCTCCGCAATCTCGAAACCATCGTTTGTGCGCCTCAAAACAGCCAGCCTCTTCTTGCCGTCCTCCGTTATGGTCTTCTCGTAGGCAAGGAAGCACCAGCTCTGCAAGGAGCTTCTTCCCACACGGCCGCGCAGCTGATGGAGGGCTGAGAGCCCGAAGTTCTCGCTGTGCTCAACAACCATGCAGGTGGCGTTGGGAACATCGATGCCGACCTCCACGACGGAGGTGGAGACCAGGTAGTCCAGCTTTCCGGCGGCGGAGTCATTTAGGATGGATATCTTGTCCTCCTCCGGAAGGCGGCTGTGTATGAGCGCACCATGGAACTGCGGATACTTCCTTGTGGACAGGAACTCGTACATGGTCTGGACGTCCCGCAGGTCGGAGTTGCCCTCGTCATCAATGCGGGGATAGACGAAGTAGGCCTGATGGCCCCTCTGCATCTCCACGCCAACGGCATCGTACATGCGGTCCCTCTTGCTGTCATCGACAAGATGGGTGATTATGGGCAACCTGCCCTTCGGCATGGTCCTTATTGTGGAGACGTTCAGGTTCCCGAACACTGTGAGGGCCAGGGTTCTGGGAATCGGGGTCGCAGTCATGAGAAGGACATCAGGCTCCACCCCCTTCTCCAACAGCGCCTGCCTCTGCTCCACGCCGAAGCGATGCTGCTCATCGATTATCACGTAACGGAGGTTCCTGTACTCGACATCCTTCGAGAAAAGGGCGTGTGTCCCTATTAGCAGGTCTATGTTTCCTGCCTTCAGCTGATCCAGAAGCGCCTGGCGTGGCTTTCCATGGACCTCTCCGTTAAGGAAGGCGACTCTGACGCCCGAATCCTTGAAGAGGTTGTCGGCCACCTGTGCATGCTGACGCGCAAGGAGCTCTGTGGGGGCCATGAAGGCAACCTGGGCACCCGTGCATATTGCATGCAGGGCGGAGACCCATGCAACAAGGGTCTTTCCGGAACCGACATCTCCCTGGAGCAGCCGGTTCATGCTCTCAGGCCCGCTCATGTCCTTTCTGATCTCATCCAGGACCTTGACCTGGTCGGCTGTAAGCTCGAACGGCAGCCCCTTTATGAAGGCCGTCTCAGCGGCGTAGACCTTGCTGTCTATGGCCTGCCTCCTGCGTTCGACAGGGGGCCTCCGCTTTGCCTGAAGCTGCAGATAGAAGACCTCCCTGAAGGCAAGGGCCCTTCTGGCATCCCTGAGGTTCCTCTCGGAGGTCGGGAAGTGTATCTCCCTGAATGCCTTGTCCAACGGCATCAGATGGTACTTGTCGATTATGGTCTGCGGAATCTCGTCGTCAATGTGGCCAGCGACCGCAAGCGCGGCCTTCACGTCTCGTCTCAGCGTCTTCTGCGTCAAAGTCCCGCTCAGGCCGTAGACTGGAAGGATCCCCTGGTCAAGGAGCATGTCGCCGACGACCATTATGTCATCTTCCCTCACAGGCTTGAGCTCGAACTGCGATGCCGTCAGGCCGGTGCCGTATGGTGTTATGTTCGCGTAAAGGTGGTAATAGCAGCCAGGGAAGACGGTCTTTGCCAGGAAGGTGCGGTTGAACCCCATCAGGAAGGCCTTCTGGTTGTTCTCTGTGTCCCTGACTATTATCTTGACGTTCTTGCGCCCCGCACCGAAGAGGTTGACGCTCTCAGTGCGGACAAAGGTGTTTGTCCATGTCCCCTCGTCGTCGTTCTGGTGCCCGATGCAGATGCGGTGGCTTCTGTCCTCGTAGCCCCTGGGTGTCATGGAGATGAGGTCGCAGATGGTCCGGACGCCCAGATTCTCGTATTCCTCACGCGTCTTCTTCCCTATCCCCGAGAGTCCCTTGATGTCACCTTTCAGCTCACCGACGAACATCTTTCACCTACATGCCGGCAAGGAAGTTCACCAGTATGGAGACTCCCCATCTGAGAAGGATGAACATCACGATGTAGAACACAAGGGCGGTTATGACAACCTTCCTGTCATCCATTCGCTTGCCCCTGTAGAAGAGCTTGTAGACCAGTCCGACAGGACCGTCCAGTATGGGGTCAAGGGCGTTGATCACGTTGTATGCGGAGGTTGTGGTCTTGTTGGTGAAGACCAGTCTCACTATGAGCAGAACAATCAGGATGAACAGCAGAAGAGAGAAGAACGAGTTCCACAGTCCGCTGATCACCACAGCGATGATGGTCCAGATAGAGATCCTTCCATACTGGGCGAACATGCTCAGCAGACTTCGGACTATGCTCAGGACGACCAGAGCCAGAAGTGGTGTGAAATCGACCCTAGACCTTCTCAGCCCCTTGAAGCCCCGGAACATGTTCAGGAACGGGTCGCAGATCTTTCCAAGGACCTGGTCCACCTTTGCAATGCCGGAAGGCTGGTCATAGTTCTCCTGGTTGTAGCCGTAGCCGCCGTTGCCGGATCTCCAGCCGTTCTGACGGCTGAACAGAAGGATCCAGGATATTATGATCCTGACGAAGATGACAGCTGAGTAAAGGCCGAGAAGGCCTGCAAGAAAACCGCATATCCCTTGAAGAAATTCCATGGAACCTCACAAATCAATCATTCAGAGTATACATCGTAGACACTCTGGCATTCACGGAGCTCAGCCATGAGCTCCTTGCTTCCGTCGACGCCGAACCTCTCTCCGGCCACAATCTTTCTGCCGCGCCCCTCAAGCTTGCCCTCATCGTTCGTGCCGGGGTAGACCACAAAGGCGACCTCTGCGGAACCTCTGTGCTTTCTGATGACGGAACGCATCTCCCTGAGGGAGTCCCTGCCCGCATAGATGCTGTGGTCGATCTCGACCGTCACGCGCCTTGCACGTTCGGGTTTCATCTGATGGGGATCGCCATAGACGACATCTGCGCTAAAGCCCTGCCTGTCGTTGTAGGTCTTGAAGCTGCCGTGCACACCTATGATCTTGCCCACGGAGATTCCCAGGGAGCACATTGCCCACTGCTTGGGAAAGACCGTGACCTCAAGGTGCCCGTTGTAGTCCTCAAGTGTCAACCTTCCCATCTTTCCGCCTGACTTGGTCTGGATCTCCTTGAGTTCCGTGACCATTCCGATGAAATCGTACTTCGGACCCTCTGAGATCCTTTCAGGCTTTGACAGGTCAAGCTTGACGCAGTTCTCCCAGACAGTCTTGTAGGTGTCCAGAGGATGCCCGGAGACGTAGAACCCAAGGTAGTTCTTCTCGATCTCAAGCTTCTCAAGGAAGTCATAGTCGGGCTTGACCTTCATCTCGAAGTGCGTGGCGGTGTCGTCATCCATCCCGAAGAGGAGGTTCTGGCCCATGCTCTGGGCGTCCTTGTCCTCCTTGGTTGACTTGATGGCCATCTCGTAGTTCTCGATCAGAGTGGGCCTGTTGAATCCGAAGCAGTCGAACGTGCCGCTGTTGATCAGACCTTCCAGGACACCTGAGTTCAGGACCTTGGAATCGCTTCTCCTTATGAAGTCCATGAAGTCCTTGTAAGGTCCGTTGGCGTTCCTCTCGTCAAGGATGCTCTGCACAGTCGGGGCCCCTACCCCCTTGATTCCGGCAAGTCCGTAGATCAGCTTGTCTCCGATTACGTTGAAGTACATGTCAGAGTCGTTGATGTTCGGAGGAAGGATCTGTACGCCCTGGTTCTTCACATAGTCCAGATACTCCTTGTACTTGTCACCCGAACCGATCTCGTTGGTCAGGTTCGCAGCAAGGAACTCCGGCTTGTAGTGGCACTTGAGGTAGGCGGTCCTGTAGGCCAGAACCGTGTAGCACACGCTGTGGCTCTTGTTGAAACCGTACTTGGCGAACGGCTCCAGCATGTGGAAGATCTCAGCGGCGTGCTGCTCCGAGTGGCCCTTTGCCATTGCGCCCTTGATGAACTTCTCCCTCTGGGCCGGCATGAGCTTGACCTTCTTCTTTCCCATGATCTTTCGAAGCGTGTCTGCTTCACCGAGAGTGAAGCCCGCTATTATCTGGGCCACACGCATGACCTGCTCCTGGTAGACGATGACCCCGTAGGTCGATTTCAGCAGGTTCTCCAGAGACGGGTCCGGATACTGGATGGGGATTCTGCCCTGCTTAGAGTCTATGTATCTGGGGATATACTCCATAGGACCAGGTCTGTACAGAGAGACCATGGCGTCAAGCTCATCGAATCTGGGCGGTTCAAGTAGTCTGAGGTTCTTCTGCATGCCAGGGCTTTCAAGCTGGAACACCATCATGCTGTCCCCCTTTGACAGCATCTCGAAGGTCTCCTTGTCCCCGTCCTTGATCTTCTCGACATCGAAGGTCGGGTCCTTCTTCCTTATGAGCCTTTCTGTGTTTCTGATCAGCGTAAGGGTCTTCAGCCCAAGGAAGTCCATCTTCACCAGTCCGCATCTCTCCAGGTTGTTCATGGTGTACTGGGTGGAGATGCCGCCTGATTTGGGATCCTTGTACAGAGGGACGTAGTTCTTCAGGGCCGTCTGACCTATGACAACACCGCAGGCATGGGTTGAGACATGCCTTGAAAGGTTCTCAAGCCTGAGAGATACATCAAAAAGCTCTTCGTATATGCCTCCACGGGCCCTCATTTCCTGCAATTCGGGTGAGACGTGGATTGACCACTCCAGAAGGGAGGTCACGTGCTCGGCCTTGGCCTCGTCAGGAAGCACATCAAGTATGAACTTGGTGATCCTGTTGGACTCGTCGAACGGTATGTCCAGGACTCTGGCAACATCCTTCACAACGGCCTTGGCCTTCAGGGTCCCGAAGGTGGCTATCTGCCCGACCCTGTCCACACCGTAGTGCTCAGTCACATAGTCTATGACGCTCTGTCTGCCCTCGTAGCAGAAGTCTATGTCGAAATCGGGGAGCGAGACCCTTTCCGGATTCAGGAACCTCTCGAACAGCAGGTCATGGGCAATTGGGTCCACGTTTGTGATGTCCACACAGTATGCGACCATGGATCCGGCTCCGGAGCCTCTTCCGGCACCGACCGGAATCCCGTGCGTCTTGGCCCAGTAGATGTAGTCACGGACAATCAGGTAGTAGCCGTCAAATCCCATCTTCAGGATCACGCCAAGCTCGTAGTTGAGTCTGTCCTCCAGGACCTTCTTCTGCTCCGGATTGCTCTCATAGCCTGGATATCTTCGTCTGAGGCCGTCCCATGAAAGGGCTGTGAGATATTCCTTTGTGTCCTTGTACTGCGGAGGGACGTCTACGCTTGGAAGCTTCGGGCCGGGGAAGTCGATGTCGAATACGCAGCGCTCGGCAAGCTCCACCGTGTTTGAGATGGCATCCGGATACTCGGAGAACAGCTCCGCCATCTCGTCAGGGCTCTTCATGTAGAACTCCTGGGTGTCGAAGCGCATCCTGTCCGTGTCCGCCTTCTTCTTCCCTGTTCCGATGCACAGCAGAATGTCATGTGCGTTGGCGTCCGACTTTTCTATGTAGTGGATGTCGTTGGTCGCCACCAGCTTTATGTCCATGTCACGGGCAAGCTTCACCAGCTGCGGAAGCACCTGGATCTCCTCAGGGATGAAGTGGTTCTGGATCTCTATGTAGTACCTGTCACCGAACAGGTTCTTGTACCATCGGGCTGTCTCGTAGGCCCCCTCGACGTTTCCGGCAAGCAGTTTCTGCGGAATCTCTCCGGCAAGGCAGGCGGACGTGCAGATAAGGCCCTCGCTGTGCTCCATCAGAGCCTGTGCATCGATACGCGGCTTGTAGTAGAAGCCCTCAAGGTAGGCTATGCTGTTCAGCTCCATCAGGTTGTGGTAGCCCTTGTCGTTCATGGCAAGCAGGATGAGGTGGTAATAGTGGTTGCCTGCATCCCTGATGGCCCTTCCCTCAGGGTTGATGTAGAACTCGCACCCGGGGATAGGCTGGATCCCGGCGGCCTTGCAGGCGTCGTAGAAATCAAGGACCCCGAACATGTTGCCGTGGTCCGTGATCGCCAGAGCCTTCATTCCGAACTCTTTGGCCTTGGCGACGTACCTGGATATGGAGGCGGCTCCGTCAAGCAAAGAGAAGTCTGTATGGTTATGTAGATGCACGAATTCAGTCATGTCTCAAATGTAACAGAAAAAATGCCAACTGAGAACAATCCAAAGAGAATATTGGCTGGTGACGGCGCTTACCTGTACAGGTCCAGAATCCGCTGCAGATAGGAGGTGAACTTTGCTCTGAACTTGGCTGGGCCCAGGACCTCAACGGCATCGCCGCACTGGATTATGCGGAGAATAAGCTCTATTGAGTTCTCGGCATCGAACCTGTAGATCCTTGTGCCGTCAGGTCTCTTCTCGCACACGACGTCCCCATGAGACAGCGTATCGAAGGACTTCATGGCGCTCTTCTCGTGCACAAGCAGCTCCAGCGGTATGGTGTCCACAACGTACTCGGGGTCTGCAGGGCTCTCCATCTTCCTGAAGGCCTTCAGGTTGTCCGGTATCGTGTAGGTCTCGTTCAGGATCGCGATGCTCTTGATCCTGGTTATGTCCAGTGTGACGATCTCTGTGGTGTGGCGGATTCTTCCTGTGACGGTGACGGGGTTCCTTCCGTTCTCGTTCTCCACGAACCCTATGAAGTAAGGGGCAAGCTCCGTCTCCTCCTCAACCGGGGATCCGCTTGCCTTGTCTGTATGGGAATGGATTATCCTGACCATCCGTCCGGAGACCCAGGCGTCTATCAGGACCTCAAGGCTCTCGTTCTGCAGCGAATCCTGCTTGGAGGACTCGGCCTCTATCTGGTCCGCCATCGACATGAGGTTGTCCCCCACCTTTGGGGCATAGCTCTTCATGCCCATGGCTATCTTCCTGAGACCGGAGGCAAGGTGCGGATTCCTGAACTCCGAGTTCTTAAGCATCATCTCGGCACCCATGTTGAGGGCAAGGCTCTCGTAGACGCTCAGGGACAGGTGCTCATCATCAGAGCTGGGCATTATCTTTATCAGGTTGTTGTCCTCATAGATGCTGCTGTACTGCTTCAGCTCCTCTATGTAGCGTCCGATTGTGCTTCTGTGCACGCCCATGCGTCTTGCTATGTCGGATTTCCTCAACCCTTCGGGATGGCTCCTGAGTATAAGCTCCAGTTGTGCTACACGTTCACCTTTCATCTCTTTCCTCTCCATGCCTTTGTTGCCGATGGCAACCATACAGGTGCATTATAGTTAAAAACGGCAACATATTGCAACAAATCCACGCCGTTTTTTAGCAAAACAGCCTGCTTTTGTTGCAAAAACACCATCTCTGCGATTCGAATTGTAAAAGGGAGCCGAAAGGGATTAGAATCAGGCCATGGACAGGAACGAAGACAGGATAATCAGGATAGAGACCGATCTGGTCTACCTGCAGGACATGGTCAGGGAGCTGAATGACATTGTGGCCAAGCAGCAGATGCTTGTCACAAGGCTCGAGAAGCAGAACGAGGTCCTTGCAAAGAGAATCGAGGACCTGGATACGGAGGCCAGACCCAACAGGAAACCGCCGCACTATTGATGCACCTGGAAAAAAACAGCCGCAATGGTCTCCCACTGCGGCTATGCATCATTTTATGCGCTTATTCTTATTTCACAAGCAACGAATGCAGCTTTCTCGTGAACTCTGCAGGGTTCTTCGGCATCACACCCTCCGAAAGAAGGGCCTGATCCAGAAGCACACTTGCTGCATCAGAGACGAACTGGTCGTCATTGCTGTCCATTATCCTCTTCACGAATGCATCCTCGGCATTGACCTCAAGGATCGGGGCGCTGCCCTCGTAGTCCCCCTGTCCCATTGCCTTCATCAGCTGCTGCATCTGGACTGACGGGTCGTTCTCGTCCGTGACGACCACTGCGGAAACGTCCTTGAGCCTTGTGGAGACCACGACCTCCTTGACTCTCTCGCCAAGTGCCTTCTTCAGCTTCTCCGAAACGGCGGTCCCCTCCTCCTTTGCCTTCTTCTTCTCGTCCTCGGTCAGGAAATCGTCCATGGTTCCGCTCTTGTTCACGGCCTTGAGCTGGATGTCCTTGTACTTTCCGACGGATGAGATCACAAGGTCATCGATGTCGTCAGTCATCAGAAGGACCTCAATCCCCTTCTCCTTGAACGTCGCAAGAAGAGGTGAGCTCTTCAGTGCGTTCTCATCGGAACCTGTGATGTAGTAGATGCCCTTCTGGTCCGGGACCATCCTCTCCTTGTAGGCTGCAAGGGAAGTGTATCCGTCCACGGCTGTGCTCTTGAAGCGGACAAGCTCCAGCAGATCATCGCGGTTGGCGTAGTCCTGGTAGAGACCCTCCTTCAGCGGCCTGTTGTACTGCTCGATGAACTTGGTGTAAAGCTCCGGGTTCTGGTCCGCAATCTTCTTGAACTCTCCGAGAAGCTTCTTCACGGATGCGTTCCTGATGGTTGTCATGATCCTGTTCTGCTGGAGAATCTCTCTGGACACGTTCAGCGGCAGGTCCTCGCTGTCTATTACTCCACGGACAAAGCGCAGGTATGTGGGCAGGAGCTCCTTGTCATCGTCAGTGATGTAGACGCGCTTGACGTAGAGCTTCACGCCGGGCTTGTAGTCTGCATGGTACATGTCGAACGGAGCCTTTGCAGGGATGAAGAACAGTGTCGTGTACTCGGTTGCACCCTCTGCCTTTGTGTGGATGTAGAAAAGGGGATTCTCCGAGTCATAGGAGGTGTTCTTGTAGAAGTCGTTGTAGTCCTCCTCCTTGAGCTCGCTCTTGCTTCTTGCCCAGAGTGCGGCTGCGCTGTTGATCTTGTCGACCTTGTGCTCGGTGCCTGTTACGTTGTACTTGTCGTCGTATGTGTTCTGGTCATAGGCAAGATAGATCGGATATGCGATATGGTCGCTGTACTGCTTGATGAGGTTCTCAATCTGCCAGCGGTTGGCGAACTCCTTGCCCTCGTCGTTCAGGTGCAGGATGATGGTCGTTCCGCAGCCTTCCCTCTCGGCCTCCTCTATCGTGTACTTCTCCCTTCCGTCGCTGACCCATTTGTAGGCCTGATCCTCACCGTATGCCTTGGAGATGACCTCGACCTTGTCCGCCACCATGAATGCGGAATAGAAGCCCACGCCGAACTGTCCGATCAGGTTGCTGTCCTTCTTCTGGTCGTTCGTCAGGTTGGCCAGGAAGTGCTTTGTCCCCGAGTGGGCTATTGTACCCAGGTTCTCGTTGAGCTCGTCATGCGTCATTCCGATTCCGTTGTCTGAAATCGTGAGTGTGCGCTTGTCTCCCTCGGTGAAGCTGATGTCTATCCTCAGCTCCCCGTCGACCGCCTTTCCATCAACGAGCGTCTTGTACTTGAGTTTGTCCAGAGCATCGGATGCGTTGGACACCAGCTCGCGAAGGAAGATCTCCTTATGTGAGTAGAGTGAGTGAATGATCAGATGCAGAAGATCCGAGACCTCTGTCTTGAACTGCTTTCTTTCCATGTTTCTCCTCCGGAATAGTTGTTCTCATGAATCCCGTCAAATTTACTGAAAAGGAGTCCAATCGGCAAGAATCAAAGACAGAACGTCATATATGGTGGAATGCAGACCACACCATCCTTGACGATGAGGTTTCTGGGATGGATGACATAGCTTGATGATATTCTGTTTCTGTACTTCTCATTGAACCTCTGAAGAGAGGTGATTGAATACTTGGAAGCGGATTTGACCTCAATGGGAATTATCTTCCCTTTGACCTTTCCTCCATCAGAGAGAATGAAGTCTATTTCAATGTCGTTTCGATGCTTCTCCTGGTTGTATCTCGTATAGAAGAACAACCTATGCCCGTTGGAAACAAGCATTTGAGCAATGGCGTTCTCATAAAGCATACCTTCGTTTATGGACAGTTTGTCAAAAAGAATTCCCCTGTACAGATTTCCGGACATGATCTCGTCTTCATCGAATGCATGGCTTACAAGAAGTCCGGTATCACCCATATAGCATTTGACGAACGTTCTCTCCTCGTTGATCGACAAACCGACATTCGGGTCGTTGCAGTTGAAACACTCGTTGCAGATCATGGAATCTGAAAGCCAGAAGAAGGAGTCCTCATAGCTTTCAATCTTTGCAGATGGGTCAATCTTCGAAATCACAACGCGTTTCTCGTGCTTTGAAAGGAAAGCAGGAATATGATCAAATGTGGCCTGTACCTTCGCCTGATATTTTCTGTCTATCTTGCGGATGTCCTCTCTGTATAAGGCAAGGATGTCTCTTTTCTCTATGTCCGCTTTCTCAAAGTCCTTTCCGTTGGAAAGGTACATGTCCACACTTTTCGGCATTCCTCCAATCATCAGATACTGCCTGAAAAGCAGCATTGCCGTGTTGTGAAGACCTCTTGGAAGAGCTTCACGCCTATTGAAGTAGTCCCTTATGACATCAAGTATCTGTCTGTTCCCCAATGCCCAGCAGAACTCCTCAAAATCCATCGGGTACATCTTGATTATCCGTTCCTCTGAGGGAATCGTTATATCCTTCACGTTCTCTTTTATGGAGATGAGGGAGCCTGTTTCGATGTAATCATACCTGCCGTCAGCTACAAAGTACTTAACCATTTCTCTGGCATGGGGATACTTTTGAACCTCGTCGAATATTATCAGAGACTCCCTTTTGTAAAGCTCCACATTGTATTCTGCCTTGAGAACCATAAAGAAATCGTCAAGTTTGGCCCCGAAGTGACGAAAAGCCTCAATCACAACATCGTTCACTCTGTTGAAATCAATCAATATGTAGCTGCGATATTCTCTTTTGGCGAACTCCTCAACTATTGTGGATTTTCCTATACGTCTGGCTCCCTCAATCAGAAGAGCCTTGGATCCGTTGCTGGTTCTCTTCCACTCCAGAAGCCTATCATATATCTTTCTTTCAAACATGTTGGATCTCCTACATGAAAATGTATCATTTTTTCCGAAAAGCGCAAGATTGCAAACACACAAAAATGCCGAAAAGCGCAGGATTATTCAACATTTATGATAAGTTTTCCGAAAAGCGCAGGATTGCAAACATGCAAAAATGCCGAAAAGCGCAGGATTCTAGCGTTTTCTTGGGAATGTTACACTCAACGCAAGAACTGCAACCATGCTTTGCATTTTGTATGGTTCAAATCCAAAAATATCATTGAAACAGAGGTTGAACTGCTTTCTTTCCATGTTTCTCCTCCGGAATAGTTGTTCTCATGAATCCCGTCAAATTTACTGAAAAGGAGTCCAATCGGAAAGGTTGTGGTCAAAGAGCCTCTTCCGCGGCTTTCACATAGGGCTCAAGTGCATCGAACCAGCACTGGTTTCCAAAATCGCTGAAATGCACTCCATCGGAGCATGCGTACTGGTCCTGAAGATAGCCTTCGCTGTCATTCATAAGGCCTGCCATGTCTATCACAGTCATGTTGTGGGCGGCGGCAAGTTCTTTGATTATGGAATTCACGGTCTTTATGTTGTTGTTTTTTCTGTCAATCTTCCTGCTTTCAGAGGCCTTTGCCCTGGTAAGACCTGCAACAGTGTTGACATAGACTGTGATGCTTCTGCTCTCAAGCTCTGTAAGAAGCCTGTCGTAGTTTGTGCGGAAGCAGGCGGAGTCGAAGCTGTCGCTCAGGGCATTGTTCCCTCCTATGGCAAGAAAGCAGTGCTTGACCTCATAGGCATCCAAAAGAGACAGTCTGGTAATTGTCTGCTCCACCTTGTCACCGCCGACACCCAGATTCACTATGTCATAGTCGGGATAGGCCGAATACCAGTCAGCCCCGGCCACCCTGGAATCCCCATAGAAGGCTGTTTTGGCCGTGCCGTCGCCGTTCTGGACGTTGTATGCCCACATCTGGACCAGATGGGCATACATGTTTTCATAGGACCCTATGCTCACACTGTCGTCCTGATTGCAAGAACAGAACATAAAAGTAAACAAAACAAGGCTTATAGTAATCAAATTTCTTGGTTTTTTCATATATTAACACTTTTTTAGACTATCATTTATATCATTGGAAAACAGTTGTTTGATGTAGTCCCTTCTTCCGTAGAAGACTCTTTCCACAACAATGTCTGAAACAATCCTATATATCAGAATGTAATTTCCTATGACTATCTTTCTGTACTCCCAGGAATTGCTAGTCTGAAACAGAGATGCAAGAGGAATGCCGATATGTGGATTGTCCTTTAGTCTGGCTATTTCTTCAAAGATTCTTTTCAGAAGATCTTCTGCTGCCTTCCTATTCTGCAGTTTGTATGAGATATAGTCGATTATTTTCTTCAAGTCTTCCTCGAAGTCTCTTGAATAAAGAATCCTCATTTTATGTTGAGTCTCTCCTTCAATTCATCTTCGGAAAGAAGACCTTCCTCTTCATCCCGTCTCTCTGTTCGCTCTAATTCAGACCTGGGCCACATTACAGCCTTGAGCCGCTGGTATTCCTCATATTCATCTATTGTGGAGACCACGTACATACCCCTTCCGCTCTTTGTGACGTATACAGGTTCATTCTCATGGACTTCCGAAAACACATCGTAGTAGTTTCTGAAATCGGATATGGGTTTGATGTTAGGCATTGTTCCTCCAAAAATCTGATGTCAAATTTTACATCAGATTTTCTGGCAAGTAAACAAAGATCAAACTACTTCTTTTTTCTTGAAAGAACGACTCCAACAGCAAGTATGAAAGTGGTGCTTACTATCCCCAGAATGATCAATGCAAGGCTGTATCGCGTCTCGGATTGGACCACGCAGTCCTCAGGCTTTGAGAGCGGAACGGGATCGAAGGGTATGCCGTTATCGGCGGCAAGCTGCTTCACGTTCAGAAGGTTCAGAACAGGAATGCCCCTTGCGGAGTACTCGTAGCAGAGACCCTTGACCTTGACGTCAGGAAGAGGCTGTCTGTCAAGGATGAGCCCCTGCGGGAAGCTATGACCCTCCATGCCTACCCCCTGATTGATCAGAGCCCCACCGACATTGACGAACATGTCAACGTCTCCGAAGAGTTCGATCCTTCTGTTCATGTTGTCCAGAAGACTGTCATAGACAAGGAACTCCGCACCGGTCTCATCCGCCACCTTCCGGCAGATGTCATAGGCAAGCTGAGGGGTTCCCTCGAAGATCAGCCCCTCCATCACACTGCCGCCTTCATCGTTGGCCCCACCTCTGGAGATTGCGAGCAGATCGAAGTCCGCATAGCCGGCATCCTTCACAGAGAGAAGAATGTCGAAGATGTTGAACTCGACCCTGGTGGCTCCATGCATCGAGGCTCCAAGGCTTACAATGGCCTCTGTTCTCAGACCGTATTCCGTTGCGGCTATAACAGCGGCGATTGCAAGACCGGGAAAGGACCCGCTTGCCCCTATGGCAAGGGTGTCGCCCTTCTTGAGACCCGCCTTCCGGTAGTATCTCACCATTGCGGCGGCAAAATTCGGATCAAGGCTTGTTCTCTTGGCTTCTACGGCTCCGGGGGTGCTTGTCAGTTCGGTGAACTCAGGACCGAAAAGAAGAGTCTCGTTGATGTCCTCCGCCTCAGGCTCAATGCCCAAAGCAAGCATCTTCTCCTTCAGATAGGCCTCCGCTTCCGCCATCTTCCGCGCTGAAGAGAGTTGCATGCCGATATAACGGTTCTCCTCCAATCTGGCGAAACCGAGGATTGCGGCAACGAAAGCCGCACAAACGCAGAGGGCTGCAACCAGATATGCTTTTCCAATGCTTATTCTCATATCAAGCCTTCAAAAAAACCAGAGGTGCAGCAACGCACCTCTGGAAAACAATTCTTCGAATCTATGGCAAATCAATAGATTGTGTCGTAGATGAGCCCAAGTGTTGCGGCACAGAAGACATCGAACTCGAACTGGGTCATTCCGTTTGTCTTGATGTCAATCCTTCCACCCTTCGGTGCTGCACAGGAGACAGCGCCCGGTGCGATTGCCATCAGAGCATCGGCGATAGCCTTGTCCTCTGCGGCACTTGTGACGTCAAGGTACTTGAATGCCATTGAACCGTCTGCCAGCTCAACAACAAAGTCATAGCCCACAAGAGAGAAAGATGCCTTTGCTGCCTCCACAGCAGAAGAACCGGAGATCCTGTCTGCAAGGAAGCCGAGGTGTGCAGCTGCCCTCTTGAATGAATCATAGCGGTCTGCCTCTTCGACTCCACGAGGGAACAGAAGTGCCAGATCATCCATTGATGTCACTGGAACATATCCACCATTCACGCCATATCTGGCAAGCATCTCATCGATCTGCTTATCCGTTGCGGAAGCCATGGCAAAGTAGAATGCCTCAGCATCCTTTTCTCCTGCGGCCTCGACCCTAAGGACATCACATGCTGCTGCAAGCGGTGTCACCACGGCCTTGTCCGCCTGACCTACAGGTACAAACCCTGCAAAGACAGCCTGGCAGGAGAAGAACACAAGCAGAATCGCAAATGCTGTTTTAAATTTCTTCATTTGTGTCTCCTTTGTGTATTACTCAACGATTGTATCCTTTATTGCACGCCATGCATCCGGCTCTCTCGGAACGCTCATGTTGACGTTGCCAAGAGCATACTTCGTCTCGAGGGCAGCACTGAGGTCCTGCCATGTCTCGAACCAATCCTCTGCTGTGCTGTTTGCATATGCTGTGAGGAATGCAACTGCTGCGTCCTTGTTTCCCAGCTCGATCATTGAAGCTGCAATCTCCTGGGCGGCCCTTGTCTGCTCGTAGACAGTGGCAAGCTTCGGATCTCTGACGGCCTTGAGGTCCTCAATGGCTGCGTTGTAGTTTCTCTGGACCTGCATCTGGACGACTTCGCTGAGCCACCATCCGGAGTTCGGATCATACTCGCTTCTCAGGCCACGGCCGAAGAAGTCCGGCAGGGACTTCTGTGATGCGAAGACCGGAGTGAGGTATGTGCTGACAGGTGCGCCCCAACCGAAGTAAGCAAGACATCTTGCCTCCTCTGGGAGAGTTGCGTCGACAGCTGCGATCTCGATGTATGTGCAGCGATAGCAGTTGATGGTTCTGAGAGTGTTGTTTGAGTTCAGCGGGTTGCCGAATGCACCAGCCTCGATTGTCTTGGTGACGTCAATCTCTGTTCCCTCGTAGTTGGAAGAGGAGATCTTGTAGATTGTGTCGACTGTGACAGGCTCTGCAGGAGTGACGAACAGCGGCCAGTTGAGGTCGTGGTCAGGATCGGTTCTGTCGATGTCCAGGGAAGGATCAAGCTGTGTGAGGGCTGACCACTCTCTGTTGACTGAGTAGGCATCGCTTCTCGGGCAGAAGATTCTGCAAGGGATGAATTCGCTCTCGCCGTCCCACAGATCGTTCTCCTTTGCCCACTCTCTGAGGTTTGTTGTGCAGAGGTAGTTCTCAGGATCGTCGAAGTCGAAGTGGTTGATTCTTGCTCTGTTTGCGCTTACAAAGACCTTTCCTTCAGGAACTCTGACTGCAACCCAGGCCTTTCCGCCGTAGAACTCCATGACCCAAGCCTCGTTTCCGTCAGCGACGCAGACACACTCGCAGGAGTTCGTGCCGTACCAGCCGTACTCCTCAACGAGAGCGCCCATGGCCTCGACGGCCTCACGTGCCGTTGAGCAGGTCTCAAGGGCATAGTCCTGGACCATGTAGCAGTCAACGATACCCTCGTCCTTTGCGAAAGCGTTCTTGAGCTTGGTGTCCTGATCGGTGTTGGACCAGTACCAGCATGTTGACTCGTTCACGCTGAGACCCTTGTCGTTGATGAATGAGTACATGGCGTGCAGATACTGGTTGGTCGGCTTGTCATAGTTGAGTGTGGCAAGAGCCATACCGTTTCTGCCGTAGTCCTTGACCTCCGGGAACTTCGAGTAGTCGGCACCGGCACGTCCGTCAAGGACAAGATCTCTCTCTCCGGCCTCGAATGATGGGATGACCCACAATCTGAGGTCGTCGCTTGTTGAGTCGCAGGTGTGTGATGTGATGGTGATTCCATCAGCCGTGGCACCCTTTGAAACCGCGAAAATTGTACATGCGGCAACACCCTGGAGTGCTACCAGCAGAACAACCAATAATGCTGTAAGAATTTTCTTCATCATTC
>JAFVFA010000269.1 GCA_017475725.1 Spirochaetales bacterium | reverse complement strand
TGGACAACCAGATCCATCTGAACTACAGGCTGTGGGACACAAACTACTTCGCCTATGACCATCTGAACGGCACGGACCGCTTCTCCGACATGTATGCGGACCTGAACACGAAGTCGTTCGAGAAGCACTACAGGCATCTCAAGCCGGAAGTCCAGAACATGGTCTTCCAGAACTATGCGAACCCTGTTGTGTCCATGCTCAACGAGACCGAAGGTGCAGATGCGGAATAGGGCTCTGGCTGTTCTGCTTGCTGTTCTCCTTTCCCTTGCAGCATCATGCAGCAAGGACGGCTTCAGCGTCGACATGCTTCAGGCCCAGCCGTACGTCAGACAGGGCGGCCATATGGGTCTGAGCCTGTATGTCATCACCGATGCGAAGAGCCCGGAGGCCATGCAGATGGTGGTCAGGGATCCCTCCGGCAACCTTTCCTGGTCATTCACCGTGAACGAGGTCAGCTATGAGGGCCAGGTATACTATGGCTCCTCCGACATCACAATGCCTGCCGGCTCGGCTCTTCCGACGGGAACGTGGAGCGTGGACATGTACTTCAGGGACGGAAGCACCCTGAACGAGTCTTTCGATGTCTCCTATTCGGATTGCGAAGGTGCAATAGAGAGGGCACAGGACGTTGATGAGGCCTGGTTTGACGCTGATTCCAATCTGACTGTCATACCCTGATCAGACAAGGCGGCCAACCTGCCTGTAGAGCTCTTCCTTTGATATGGAGAATGTGAAATCCCTTCCGTGAGGGCAGACCATGCGGTCAAGCCGGAAGCATTTCCTCACCAGCTCGTTCGCAGTCACAGGATCCAGTCTGTCTCCCGCCTTGATAGCACTGTGGCAGGCTATTATCGCGAACAGGTCCTTCTGCATGGTCTCTATGTCACCTGTCTGGGTCTGTATGAAGGAGACGATCTTGTCCTCGTTCTTCCTGCATGCGGCAGGCATGCTTGCCATCTCCCAGAGAAGAGGCTCCTTCCTGGTGAGCTCAATGCCGAAGTCGGAGTAGAGCACGCTGTTCTCCTGAAGATAGTCGTCCACAGACCTCTCAACCTCGAACTGGTAGGGGACTATAAGTCGCTGTACGTCCTTAAGGGCCTTTATCTCATCGAACAGTATCCTCTCATGCAGGGCATGCTGGTCTATGAACATCAGCTTCTCATCCAGCTCAACCATGAGGAAGGTGTCGAAGACCTGTCCTACATACCTGTATTCGGGGATCACCTTTGTGGTGGAGACCTCCACAGCGGGCCGCAGAGGTTCTGTCTGTGTCTTTCCTCTCTCAAGTATGGCCTTGGCGTTCTCGAACCATGAGGGGTCGAAAGGCTTCGCCTCAGTGGTGCGTCTGCTCTGGCCGTAGCTGGGCCTGGGTTCGCCTGTCTGCTCCGCATACGGCTTGGGGGTCTGCGCCTCATGTGCCGGGGATGGGGCAGGGGATTCCGGTTCGAACTGGAGCGTCTGCGGGACGGTCCTTTCGTCCGTGTCATATGTCTTGCTTATCAGGGCCTTCCTGATCATGCTGGTTATGGCACCATAGATCTGGCTCTGATTTCGCAGTTTGCATTCCCTCTTGGTCGGGTGTATGTTGAAGTCAACGAGTGACGGATTGTCGTCTATGAAAAGGTAGAAGAAGGGGAAGGCTCCCCCTGGAAGCGCTGCAGAATATGCGTTGGTGATTGCCTGGACGAACTGGAAGCTGTCTATAATGCGGTTGTTCACCAGAATCTTTATCTGCGTGCGGTCCCGCTTGTATGTTGCCGGGTCCGAGCTCACTGCAAAGAGGCTCAGATTGTCCCCCTCATAGCTCATCTTTATAGGTTGGGCTCCGGCGAAGGATCTGTCCAAGGACATGACCTGTATGGCCCTTCCTGTCTTGTCGGTCTTCTCAAAATGGCATTTGAGCTCCCCATCGGCGATGAGTATGAACTCTATGTCCTCAAAGCCCAGAGCCTTCTCTATGAACGTCTTCCTGCATTCTGCGAGCTCGCTCTGCGGGCGCTTGAGGAACAGCTTCCTGGCAGGTATGTTATCGAAAAGCCCCTCCATCGTAACCGATGTCCCGGATTCGATGCTGCCTGGCACAACCTTGCCCTGGATGCCGTTGTCAACTGTGATTCTGTTTCCGTTTGAGTTTATTGTCAGTCTGGAGCAGGCAGCTATGCTGCTCAACGCTTCACCCCTGAATCCAAGTGTCTTGAGGTTGAACAGATCCTCAAGTGTACGGACCTTGCTTGTGGCATGGCTTGAGCAGGCCAGCTCAAGGTCATCAGCGGACATCCCGCTGCCGTTGTCAATGACTGTAAGGTTCTTTATCCCACCGTCCTCGACATAGACGGTGATCTTTGTGGCGTTGGCATCGATGGCGTTGTCCAGAAGCTCCCTGAGCACGGAGGATGGCCTTTCGACCACCTCTCCGGCTGCTATGCGGGAAGCCACTATGGGATCAAGCTGCCTGATCGATGCCATAACGACTGCTTCCGATCAGAAGCTGAATGAAGCTCCGATTGAGATCGGCTTTGTCATTGTGCCGTTGACTCTTGTGAGGTCGGCTCTGACATATGCATCGAAACCACCGATCTCGAGTTCGGCGATTCCGTAGTAGGATGAGATCTCCGGATCGAGGAGACCTGCAAGGGCTGCTCTTCTTCCGCTTGAGTTCTTGACGGCCTTGAGCAGGTTTGCAAGACGTCCGCAGAGTCCGTTGTAGACAGCACCGACGCTGAATGTGAACTTGCCGAGCATGATATCAGCCTGGGCATTGAATGTGTCCGCACTGATGAGCTCTGTCTTTCCGTTTCTTGTCATGACGGAGTTGTAGGCAAGCCTTGAACCTCCCTCAAGGGCGAACGGAGCATCGATTGATCCGCTGACTTTGAAGAACTTGGTGTCGATTGCGGCACTGAGGAGGATGTCGATGGAGTTTCCGCTGAACTGCTCGATGACATCTGCAGGTCCGTTGTTCACAAGGTCGTTGAAGTGGTGGTCCTTGTTGTAGGCTGCTCCGGCACCGAGTGTGAGGATTCCGGATTTGACGTTGATCTTACCCTCAACGAGCATTCCCTTGACACCGTCTGCGGTCATCTGGGCTGCGAAGCCTGCGTTGATCTCGAATGTTGTGTCCTGAACTGTGAACGGGAGCACGAGGTCTGCTGCAGGGTAGAAGTTCATTGACCTGACGCCGTTTCTCATGTCGACGATTGCACTTGCTCCGACCTCGATCTTGCCGAGAGCGTAGGAGGCTCTGATACCGGCGTACTGGCCACGGCCATTGAGCTTGGCCTGGAACTGGAGGTCATCGACGAATGCGTAGGCTGAGAAGTTGCCTGCTGTGAAGCTGACTGTACCGAGGAGCT
>JAFVFA010000027.1 GCA_017475725.1 Spirochaetales bacterium | reverse complement strand
TGTCGAAAGTCGTGGTTGCAAATGACCATGGAGCAGTTGAGCTCACAGCAAGGATCGTCTCGTTCCTCAGAGAGAGAGGATATGAAGTCAACTATCTCGGGACCGCCGAGAACAAGAGCGTTGACTATCCGGACATGGCCAGACTGGCCTGTGAGGAGTTCAACCGCGGCGGCTATGAGTTCGGTATCGTGTGCTGCGGGACGGGAATCGGGATATCGATCTCCGCAAACAAGATCAAGGGCATACGCTGTGCCCTTCCGCAGAACATCTATGCAGCCCAGATGGCAAAGGAGCACAACGCAGCCAACTTCCTTGCGTTCGGAGGAAGGATCGACTACCAGGACGACGTGCTTGACATGATCAGGGCCTATATCGAGACCGAGACCTCAATGGATGAGAGGCATGCCAGAAGAAGGGCCAAGATGATGGCTCTGGAGGAGGCCTGATCAGAACTCTGTGAACGGGTATGGCATGAGGGTTCCGAAGTCGAACTGCCTCACCACCCCGTTCTTCGTTGAAACGAGATAGACCTGTGCATCCGGGTCGGTGAACTGTGACAGGAACTGTCTGCAGATTGCGCATGGAGGTGCAGGTTCATCCGAAGCCGATGCTATGGCTATTGCATCGAACCTCCTTGCACCTTCAGCCGCAACGCTTGCCATCGCGGCACCGCGCTCTGCGCATATTGTCCCGCCCAGGGAGGCGTTCTCCACATTGCAGCCCTTGTAGACGTTGCCGGTGTCGGTGAGGATTGCGGCCCCTACCTTGAATTTCGAGAACGGCGCATATGCGTTCTGCATGACCTTTTTCGCCTCCTCAAGAAGCATGTCCCTTGTCTTTTCGTCTATCTGCTTTGCCATTGCCTTCCTACCTCTGTCTGATGAACCTGCCCTTTCCGGGTTTTCCATAGTATTCGCCCCTGTCCATGATGACCTCGCCTCTGAGTATTGTGGTCACAACCTTCCCATGGACCTCAAAGCCCCTGTAGGGAGTGTAGTGTGAGGCTGAATGCACATTGTCATCCTGGAGCGTCCATCTTGCCTCAGGGTCAAGGATGGCTATGTCGGCGTCGGTCCCGACCTCCAGAGAGCCCTTTTGCGGGTATATGCCGAAGAGCCTTGCAGGAGAGGTGCTGACAAGCCTGACCACATCTGACATGGTCATGTCCTTCCTGCCGTCCTTCATGGTGTTCATGAGCAGCAGCATCTCCTCTGTGCCCGGGATTCCAGGATAGATGGTTCTGCAGTCGCTGCTGGAGAGCTTCTGCTCTCTGGTGAAGGCGCAGTGGTCGGTCGCTATGACCTGGAACTCCCCTCCCGCCACAGCGTTCTTCAAGGCCTCGTTGTCAGCCTTTGTCCTGAGAGGCGGCGTCATGACATACAGGGCCCCATCCGGCCCCTCGAGCTTGCTTCTGTCAAGGAAGAGATACGTGGGTGTTGTCTCTGCATACACCGTCAGGCCCCTTCTTCTGAGGTCCCTTATGGCATTCAGTCCGCACTCCGACGAGCAGTGGACAACATAGAGCGGACAACCCGCCTTGAGGGCGATTGATCCGTACAGCTCTATTGCCTTGCCCTCAGCCTCCGCAGGTCTCAGATCCGCATGGGCAGGAGGGTCGTACTTGCCCTTCCAGTTCTCCGAAAGCTCCTCTATGAGCGGGTTGAACTCGCAGTGGGCAGTGACGAGCATGCCCACCCTCTTTGCGTTCATGAAGAGGTCAAGAAGCTGATCCTGGTTCTCAATCAGGTATCCAGTGTTCCTGTATGTTGTGAAAATCTTGAGGGTTTTCACTCCCTGGGCCTTCAATAGATCAAGTTGCTGTCCGATTGTGCTGTTGTATCCGTGGCCATAGACACCCTGATGGAGAGTGTAGTCAATGGCCATTCCCGGAGCCATCTCGTCCTGTCTGTACCTGAGGCTCTGGAGAAGGTCCTGCCCCTTGTTGTGGTCAGCGAAGTCCACAACCGTTGTGACACCCCCGAACGCCGCAAGCCTTGAGCCCTCCTCGAAGCTGTCGCAAGTGACTGTGCCACGGCTCACCAGATGGTAATGTGTATGTGCGTCTATCGCACCGGGCATGACCACCATGCCGGATGCATCTATGATCCTTGTGTCCTTGTCTATGTCAGAACTTCCGATAGAGGCATCGACCTTTGCTATGAGCCCATCCCTTATAAGGACATCGGCTCTTCTGGATGACCTGTCATCGGTGACAAGCCCCCCTCTGATAAGAATGCTGCCCATATTGAGACCTCCAAGTACATTGTACACCCAAATTCCGTCTTTTAGGAAAGGAATCGAACCTCAGTCCTGGCAGAAGCACTCCTCCAGGAACTGAAGGTCAAGCTGCGGATACAGGACGAACTCGGAGAGGAGCCTGTCCACGCTCCTCTGCACACGCTCCTTGACCGCAGGGTCGATCACGATCTTGCTCTTGCTGGGCTTACCGGCGTTCTCACCCTTCGTTATGGTACCGGGCTTTGTGTTTCTGAGGACATCGGTAATCAGATCAGCTATCTCCTTCATCTGCTCCACACCCAGTCCAAGTGTGGTGACGGCGGGCGTTCCAATCCTGAGTCCGCTTGTATACCATGGCCCGTTCACATCAAACGGCAGAGTATTTCTGTTCAGTGTTATTCCACAGGCTGTCATTGCATTCTCCGCCTGCCTGCCATTGAGACCGAAACCTGTCACATCAACAAGCATGAGATGGTTGTCCGTCCCACCGGTATGCACGGGAACGCCGTTGTCCATGAAAGCCTTGGCAAGCGCCTTGGCGTTCTCGACGATCCTTCTTGCGTAGTCAGCATATTCCGGAGTGTTGGCCTCTGTCAGCTCAACCGCCTTGGCTGCCATGACATTCGGAAGCGGTCCGCCCATGACAAGCGGGCAGCCCTGGTCGATGGACTCGGCGAAGCGGTCCTTGCACAGGATGATTCCACCGCGCGGACCTCTGAGCGTCTTGTGGGTCGTCGCAGTGACCACATCCGCCCATTTGACGGGGTCATAGTCACCTGTGAAGACCTTTCCGGCGACCAGACCTCCGAAATGGGCCATGTCCACCATAAGAACGGCACCGCACTTGTCGGCTATCTCCCTCATCCTTCTGAAGTCTATCTTCCTTGGGTATGCACTGTAGCCGGCCAGAAGGATCAGCGGTCTGATCTCCATTGCCTGGCGCTCTATGTCGTCATAATCAAGAAGGCCGGTCTCCCTGTCCACACCGTAGGAGTATGCATCGAACATCTGGGCCGAGACGTTCAGCCTGTAGCCGTGGGTGAGATGTCCACCGCTGTAGTAGTCAAGACCCAGAAGCCTCTGGTTGCCTGTCCTCTTCCTGATCTCGTTCCACTGCTCCCTTGTGAGTGCAGATGGGTTCGTGACTCCCAACTCCTCAAGGGCAGGCACCTGGACCACTGTGTTGATGATGGCCCAGTAGGCTATGACATTGGCATCAGCACCGCAGTGGGGCTGGACGTAGGCATGGTCGGCATTGAACAGCTTGCAGGCCGCCTCGCAGGCATAGGCCTCAATGGCATCGACGTTATCACAGCCTGCATAGTACCTGTGGTAGGCAAAACCCTCCGCATACTTGTCTGTCAGGAGATTGCCCATGGCAAGGTGACATGCCGGACTGCTGAAGTTCTCACTGGCGATCAGCTTGAGATGGGTCCTCTGGTTGCGCAGCTCATTGACTATGCTCCTTGCAACTGTGGGACAGACCTTGTGTATGGTCTCAAGCTCCGCGACATATGCCGTCATGACCTCGTTGATGTCATCCTTGTGTGTGCTCAGATATCTTCCGAGTGCTGATCTGTTATCCATGGCTGTTATCCTCCCCTGGTTCGGCCACTATTCAAAGAAGAAGCCGACTTGCGGCTTCTTCCAATCTGTCAGAGTGAAAAGGATCTCTATGTACTCTGGATTATCTGTCCTTGTCCTTCTTACGGGATATGACCTCCGGAGCAATGTAAGCCGGCTGCTGGGCTGGCTTGTCCTTGATGTTCTTCTCGGACTTTCTGCCCTTGCTCTCTTTCTTGATCTCGCCACGTGCCATATAGCACCTCCATAAACAAGCGTTCGCTCGAATGATACTACTATAGCCCCTCCTCGTCAAACATATATTGACAACTGAAAAAGTTTTGCGTTAACGTAGAAAAGCTCGCACACCAATGTTTTATGGAGGAATGATGGCTAAAGAAGAAGCTATTGAAGTCGAGGGTCTTGTTAAGGAAGCCCTGCCTAACGTTATGTTCCGTGTGGAACTGAAGAACAAGCATGTCATCCTTGCTCACATGTCAGGCAGAATGCGCCAGAACCATATCAAGATCGTCCCGGGCGACACAGTCAAGATCGAGATGTCCCCGTACGACCTCACAAAGGGCCGCATCATCTACCGCGAGAAGTAATCCTCAAGGGCAAATCCGTTTAAGTTCAATTCCTCTCACAATCAGGAACTTTCTAAGGTCCTGAAGTTCGTACAGTCTGCCGTTGCAGGCCTTAACGAACACCTTCCCGCAGTTTATCGCATCATCCAGGGCATTGTGCGCATTGTAGTCCAGCCCGAACTGGGCGCTGAGCGATGTGAGTGCGTGGCTCTTCAGATGTGGCCAGACCTTCCTTGAGATCTGGAGAGAGTCCAGATAGCTCATGTCCGGGATCTCGATGTCGAAGTGCTTGAGAAGGCTTGTCATTACGCCCATGTCAAACCTGGCATTATGGGCAACCAGGAAGTCATCGCCTATGAAGTACTCTATTTCGGGCCAGATGTAGGCCCAGTCGGGGGCATCAGCCACATCACGCGGTCTGATCCCGTGGATCTCTATGTTCCTGCCATAGAAATAGTCATAGCCTCGTGGCGGCTTTATGAGGGAGTAGAAACGGTCCAGGACCCTACCCTCCTCGTCGAACTTGGCAAGGCCCACAGAGCAGGCGCTCTGCGGCATCTGGTTTGCTGTCTCAAAGTCAATGGTCGTGAAAGTCATATCGTCAAGGCGTCCCTTCAAGATACTTCAATGTGTACAGGGACGTGGCCAGACTGATGCGCGTTCTCAGAATCTCGATCTCGCAGTTGTTGCGCTCCAGCCGTCCCTGCAGGTAGTCTGATTCAGACCCGTACCCAGTGTCAAGAAGGTCCTTGTCAACTTTGCTCTGCTCGTCCTGCTGCTGCGCAAGCGCGTTCTGGTAATCCATCTGCGAGAGGCAGACGAAAAGGTTGGTCCAGTTCTCGTCAACTGCGGACTGAACCTGGTTCTTTGCGCTGAGGACATCGATCTCGGCCTCTGCGACATCGCTTCCGGTTCTGCTCACGTTTCTGACAGCCTTACCTCCATCGAAGACCGTCGTCTTCATGGCTATGGTGATGGTGGCGCCCCAGTCGTCCTGTCCGTACCAGTCCTTCTCCACAAACGGGAGACGGCTGCCGGTGAAATCGGCGTTCACGACAAGGGCGAAGTCCGGCTTCCAGTTGACGGATGCACCGGCAATGCCCTTTGTCAGGGATGCGATGTTCGAGAGCTTTCCAAGCAGCTTGAAAGTCGTCCTGCTGTCAGACAGGCACTTTGCACAGAGGGTATTGTAGTCCTGTGAACGGAGATCCTCAAGGTCGGACTCAAAGGCTTGGGCATCGAACTCAATGTCATTCTCACTCAGATCCGCAATTCCGGAAAGATTCCTCAATTCCGTCATCATCAGCGTAATCTGCTGGTCTATCTGCGATTTTGCAACATCGATTTGGCTTGCCTGCACCTTTACACCCAAAGCCTCAGTGGAAAGCATCATGCCGTTCTCCTGAGCTTTCTGGGCAAGCTCCACAAGCCTGTCCGAAATGCTCTTTTGCTCATCCAGAACGGCCCTTATCAGAATCAGATGATGCAGTGCCGCGACTCTGGTCCGAAGCTCCGTACGGGCCTTCTCAATGGCATCGTCAAGCTGGATCACACGGGCCTGATGGATCTCCTGGTAGAGGTCAACAGCCTTGCTCAGCTTCCCCCATGTGAAGATCGGCTGGGTCAGGGAAAGCTGGAACTGGTAGTACATGCTCTCCTGCCCCTTGTAGATCTGGATGTAATCGTTCCGGACCCCGTAGGCGGTGGTGTTCACGTAGTCTCCCAGATTCACAGATATGGGGTCTATGGGGTTTGCGATGTAGCTTCCCGTCACCGTGAGGTCAATGGTAGGGGCATAGCCCGCCTTGGCATCCTTGACGTCCAGAAGGGCCTTGGAGACCTCCTCACGTGCCTTCCTGATGTCAGGGCTGTTGACGAGCATAGAGTCCGTCAGCTCCTCCACAGTCAGTGCCGATACGGAGACTATGAGAAGGAACATCAATGTTATGGTGCTGATTCGTTTAATCATGTCAGATCGATCTTCCCGAGTGCTGTTCTGGAGTTCCCCACAGTGTAGTCGAACTCGTAGTAGACATCAGAGCCGTTGTTCACACCGATTCTGAGTTTGACGGTAAGTCTCTTTCCCGTGAATGAGGGCCAGTCCGTGATGTTCGGATAGTTGTCGGAGTTGACTACGATTGTGCAGCTGTCCGAGTTCCCGACATTGGAGAAGACACCATGGGTGTTGATGATATTGTCTCCGGCTATGCTCTGGGTCTTGTATGTGCGGTTGCCCTCAGTGACGGTATCATCGAACTTAACCCAGGAGGAGTTCACGACATCCCAGTACTCAAGCCAGATCGGAAGGCCGTCGCTGCCGTCATGGGATGGGTCGCTGTACAGGGTCTGCGCACCGTCGATGTTTCCGCTGAAGCCAGGCATGGTGAATTCGTAGTTCTTCATGTACAGGTCAACGTTCGCTGTTCCGGCCTCAACATACAGCATGCTGTGCGATTCTATGTCTATACCTGTCATATCCACCATTCTCCATTTGGTCCCGGGGTTTGAAAGGGACAGAGCCACATCCGGAGTGCTGCCCTTTGGGAACTTGATCTGAAGCGCTGTGTTTCCGGTGACAACAACGGTGTCCGAGCTGCTGTTCCCCTCAATCTGATACTCCAGGGTGCAGGCACTTGTCATGGCACGACCTGTGGATATGTCATAGATGTTTATGTTGATTGTGGCGTAGTCCTTGTTTGGCGAGAGATTAATGAAGACATTGTCGGCGTTGGTGCTGTCACTGATGACGGTGGCATCATATTTTGCCGGTGTGTAATCCTCGTGGTAGAAGATCAGATACAGCTTGCTGACATCAGCAGTCTTTCCGAACTCGGATTTCTTGGTCTCCCAAACAACCTTGTTCACTGTGAATTGCCCGTTTGCGTTGGTGCTTGTGGTGGCCACATAGCCGGAACCGCTGGAAGGTCTGGTTATCCTGCCGTCCACGAATTTGCTGTAGTCGGAGTTGCGGAGCCCCTCATCCGTGTATGCGAACACATTTACATCGGAGACAGGCCTTGTTCCGGTCCCCTCGTCTGTGACGACCTTTCCGCTTATGCCGGCCTGGAACACGACAGAGCAGCTTGCAAGAAGCAAGACCAGTGCCAGGGCTGCAATCGATGCTTTGATTCTTCTATCCATTTCTTCTCTCCATTCTCCGTTTCTTTCTCATGATTGTGTTCCTCTCCCCTATGTAGTAGATCACAGGCACTATGAACAGCGTTATCAGAGTCGATGTAGTGAGTCCACCTGCTATGGACTGACCGACAGAGGCGTAGAGCTCCGAACCCTCGCCTATTGCAAGCGCCATGGGTATTACGCCCATGACGGTGGTAAGCGTCGTTATCAGAATGGGTCTCAGTCTTGAGGACCCACCCTGTACTATGCTGAGGGCAAGTATCCTCTCCTCGGTTCTGAAATCGAGTAACTGCCCTCTTCCGGTCTCACGTGTGTAGCCGCTGTTCGGTTTGTCGACAAGCTCCTCCTCTATGTTGAGCATGATTGCGGCCCGCTTCCTGTCACGGAGCTGGTTTATGTAGTCTATGAGGATTATGGCGTTGTTGACGACAGTTCCTGCAAGGGCCACAAGGGCTATAACGCTCATCAGGGTGATTGAGGACCCGAACACCAGAAGCGAGATTATCACACCAATAAGGCAGAACGGCACACTAGCCATTATGATGAACGGCTGTCTGAAACGCTCGAACTGGATGACCATGACCATGTAGAGCAGGAAGATCGCTATCACAACCGCTGTAATAACGGCAGCGATGCTGTCCTCTATGAGACCCAGGATTCCGCTGGACTCCGTGTCGATCCCCTCTTTCAGCGGGTTCTCCTGCAGATAGTTGCTGACTCTGGCGGTTATTCCGGATGCATCCTCGCTGACAAGCGTGGCATGGACCGTCACTGAGAGTTCCCTCTCTGTGTGGTCTATTGCTGAGACTGTGCTTTCTATCTGGAGGTCACCCAGCTCCTCGAAGTTGACTACTGTTCCGACTTGGGTTGTAATTGGTATGCGACCAAGGCTTGAGACATCGAGGAAGCCGTCAGTGATGTCGCTGCAGAGGTGAATTGTGTTCCTCTCGCCATCCACCGTCATCACTCCTGTGTCCACCCCGTTGAACAGGATGGCGGACACCATTCCGGCCTCGTAGCTTGTGATTCCGAGAGAGTTGAGCTTCACATGGTCCATGTTTATGGTCAGCAGAAGCTCGTCGAAATCGGTGGATATGCTGGTGGTGGTGACATCAGGATCCGTTGCGATGAAGGCCCTGAGCCTCTCTCCCTCCTCATAGAGGTCCATGAGGTTGGTTCCGACCAATGTGATTCCATATCCTCCACCACCAGAGATGTATGAGACCAGCTTGTCAAAGCCGCCGTTCGTTGTTGTCACCTTGCAGTCGGGGATCCTTGCGGACAGCTCGTACTGGGCCTCGTTGATCAGTGTGTGGACATCCCTTCTGTCCCCTGTCTTGAGCTTCACATAGAGGTAGGCCTGGTTCGTTGTGGATGTCATTCCGCCTCCCATGGAGTCACTGACACCCACGAAGACGGCAATGCCCTCGACCTCAGGCTGGAGTTCCCTGACCATGTTGGCGACCTCAAGGGTCTTCTCCTTGGACATGTCAAGCTCGTAGCCACGCGGGAACTCAAGGTTCACATAGTATTCGCCCGTGTCTATGGATGGTATGAAGCTGTAGCCCAGATTCAGGACGAGCACCAGAGAGAGAAGAAGCAGGGCTATGGGAAGGAAGATGACATAACGCCTGTTGATCAGACTCCACTTCAATGCCGACCTGTAGACCCCTTCGAGCTTGTCCACAAGTCTCATGAACAGGGTCTTCCTCGGCTCCTTGATCCTCTTGGTCATCAGCGTCTTCACAAGGAAGGGCACGAACACAATGGCCACAAGCAGGGACGCGCCGATGCAAAGGACAAGGACCAGAGCGAATCCGTTGAGTATCATTCCAACCATACCCTTGAGGAAGATTATCGGGATGAACACGACCATGGTCGTCAGGCTTGAGGCAATGATGGATGCGCCGACCTCGTCGGAACCCAGGATGATGGCCTCATCCGCAGTGAAGCCAGGCTTTCCCAGATAGCGGGATATCTCCTCCAGCATGACGGTTGATGCGTCTACGACCATTCCGAGGGCCACGACGAAACTGGCGGTTGTTATGAGGTTTATGGTCTGTCCCGTTATCTTCATTGCGATGAAGGTGAACAGGAATGAAAGCGGGATGGATGAACCGATGACCAAAGTGGCCTTAGGGTTGTTCAGGAACAGGAAGATGACTATCACTGCGATTATTATTCCGGTTATGCCTGAGTTCAGGACGTTGGACAGAGACTCCCTGATGCTCTTGGAGTCATCGGAGAATATCTGGTAGCTCAGAGCCCCATCCGTATCCTCATTGATGCCCTCAAGTATCGCCTTTATCTCGGAATTAATATTGACAGTGTTCGCTGAGGCCCTCTTTGAGACGGAGACCATGATCAGATTGCTGCCCTCCGAGATGACGTAGACGCTCGGGTCCGGATAGGTGTATGTCACGTCCGCTATGTCCTTCAGGTAGACCATGACATTATCGTTGCCCATACCAACAGGCAGGTTTCTGATCTCATCCAAGGTCTCCACCTTGCCCTCATACTTGGCGCTAATCGTGTGGCTCTGGTAGTCCGCCTTTCCAAGCGGCATTGACACACTTGAGTAGTTCAGGACCTGATAGACCTGAAGGACGCTGACGCCCTTGCTTGAGACATCATCCATCCTGAGCTTGACGTCTATCTGCGGTGTTGCATCACCATAGAGGGTGACCTCCGTCACGCCGTCTATCCTTGTGATCTGCGGTTTCAGGACATCGTTCACATAACTTGTCATCCTTGCTGTGTCATCGCCGCCCATGATGGCGAACTGCATAACCGGGAGCATTGTGGCACCACCGACTATTGCCACCGGGTCCTGGGCATCCGCCGGAAGCTCGTCCCGGAGCTCCTGCAGCCTGAACTTGAGGTCCGTCAGCTGTTCATAGACATCCACATTGTCCGAATAGTGGATGGTGATCCAGCAGTAGGAGTTGTAGCTGTGGCTGGACATGCCCTTGAAGTTCGGAAGGGTCACAAGGTTGTCCTCAAGCACTGAGGTTATGTCAGCCTCGACATCCTCTGCGGAGGCTCCGGGGTAGATTGTTATTATCTCGACCTCCGGAAGCGACATGTCAGGGATGAACTCCATGCTCAGTCCCGTGAGACAGTACACCCCGAACGCAATCAGCGCAATGAGGATCATGGCGATGACCACAGGGTGCTTCACCGAGTAATGGGATATCTTCATAGGGCATTGACCTTCTGACCGTCAAGGACAAAGCCCTGACCATCGACTATGAACTGGGTGTCCTTCCACTTCTCATCTATGACGAACCTGGTGTTGTCAGCAGCTATGACATCAAGGACCACATACCTTGCAGTCTGGGTATCAGGGTCATACCAATAGCAGGAACCGTCCGTGTTGCGGGTCTTCTGGTCAAGAACCAGAGCATCCCGGTAGGTGTTGTAGACCATTGAGATGCCCACATACATGCCAGGACGGAATCTGGAGGTGTCACCCTTGAGCTTCAAGGTCACCTTGAATGTCTTTGACTCTGGTGAGACGTATGGGGCAATGGTGTCCACATAGGCCTCGATCTCCGCACCATTTCTTGAAACGATGGCCTCTATTGCATCTTTATTGTCATTAATAAGGTCGAAGTATCTCTCAGGAACATTCAGATTGATCTGGAGACTATCCAGATCAGCTATCACATACAGAGGATTTGTTGATGTCCCTATATACCCCTCTGC
>JAFVFA010000268.1 GCA_017475725.1 Spirochaetales bacterium | reverse complement strand
TTCATCCGTGTGGTTTGCGGAGATGGAGACGTAACCTATCGGGGCATCGAACCAGACGTAGAAGACCTTGTTCTCGTAGCCCGGCTTCGGAACCGGGATTCCCCACTTCAGGTCACGGGTTATGCATCTCTCCTTGAGGCCGTCACGGATCCAGCTCTTCGTCACCTGGACTGCGTTCTTTGCCCAGAAACCGGTCTCAGAGGTGTCGTCTATCCACTTCTCAAGCTGCGGAAGGATCTTCGGAAGGTCAAGGTAGAGGTGCTTGGTCTTCCTGATGACAGGCGTTGTGCCGCAGACCATGCAGCGCGGGTTGATCAGCTCTGTGGGGTCCAGAAGGGTCTGGCAGCTGTCGCACTGGTCCCCTCTTGCATCAGGGGATCCGCAATGCGGGCAGGTTCCCTCGACAAAGCGGTCGGCAAGGAAGCGGTCGCACTTCGGGCAGTAGAGCTGCTCGGTCTCCTTCTCCGTGATGAAGCCGTTCTCATCACAGCGGCGGAAGATGTCCTGGACGATCTCTGTCTGCTTGGGTGTTGATGTTCTTCCGAAGTAGTCGAAATCGATGTTGAACCACTTGTAGATGTCACGATGGATGGCATGGTAGTGGTCACAGAGCTCCCTTGGGGTGACGCCTTCCTTTGCGGCTCTGGTCTCCGTTGCCGTGCCGTACTCATCTGTTCCACAGACGTAGAGGGTCTCATAGCCTCTGAGACGGCAGAAACGGGCGAAAACATCCGCAGACAGGACCTGGGTCAGGTTCCCGAGATGCGGGATGTTGTTCACATATGGCAGTGCACTTGTAATCAATCTTTTCTTCATAGCGCGTTTATAATAATAAAGAGGACCGTTTTGTTCAACGGTCCTCCAAAGCCATCTGCCTTCCGGGCAGAATACGAATGCTGTCAGTAGAGCAGATCGAAATAGCTCAGGTCGGTGCTGAGCACCTTGTCCATTGCCGGTACGATCTGCTTGTAGGACTCCAGGGTTCTCCAGAGCTCGAAGAAATCAGGGTCCAGCTCATAGGCCTCCGCGTAGATTCTTGTGGCTTCAGCGTCAGCCACACCCTTGATCTCCTCTGCCTGGGCATAGGCGCTGGACAGGATGGACTTCTGCTCGCTTGTGGTCTTTCCCTCCCACTCCGCAAGCTGTCCGCGGCCATATGACCTGTAGGCCTCGGCAATCTGGTTCCTTTCCTTGATCATCCTCTGGTAGACGCTCTCCGTAAGGTCATCAGAGTACTTGATCTGGCGGATCACAACATCTATCAGGGTTATGCCGTACTCCTGGGTGTAAGGCTCAGCAAGACTGAGCATCTTGTCTGAAAGCCCGGATCTGCCGATCTTTATGGACTCCTGCTGCGTGCTGGAGACTGTCAGGGACCTGAGTCTCTCGGCAGCCTCAAGGTCGTCTATGCTCGAGACCTCCTCCACTACCGTCATGTCATTGATGCGGTTGCTGTTGCGCACAGCCTCGTTGAGGTAGTTCTCGGATATGACGGTCCTGACCGTGGAGTCAAGGATGTCATCCAGCCTGAGCTGGGCGTTCTCAACCGTCTTGACGGTCTCGTAGAACCTCTTCGGGTCACTGATCACCCAACGGCTTGTGGGATCAACATATATGAACTGGTTCTCCTTTGTCGGGATGCGCTGGGCATCTCCGTCCCAGGAGAGGATCTTCGCAGAGTACTTGGTCACAGTGTCCATGAACGGCATCTTGAACTTGAGACCAGGCTCCGTCTCGACCCGGACGATGGCACCGAATCTTGTCACAACGCTCTGCTCCCCTTCCTCAAGGATGTAGAAGGGTCCGAGAATGGCAAGGACCACAATGAGTGCGACTATGACTCCAAGTGTTATCAATGTCTTCTTCATGTCAGTTGCCCTCCTTTGTCAGATTCATGAACGGAAGGAAACCGTCCAGGTTGCTGTCCACTATCGTCAGGTCACCCGAGGCATCGCTTGCAAGGACCTGCTCCATGGTCT
>JAFVFA010000267.1 GCA_017475725.1 Spirochaetales bacterium | reverse complement strand
TCGACGCACTTTGCGAGCTCGCCCATATCGGCGGTGGGCTCGAAGCGGGCGACGACGTTACCGCTGCGGTCGACGACGAACTTCGTGAAGTTCCACTTGATCTCCGGATTGTTCTTGTAATCCTTGTCGATCTTCTTAAGAAGGGCACCCATCATCAGAGCCTTCGGTCCCTTTCCGAATCCCTCGAATGTCTTCTGTGACTTGAGGTACTTGAAGAGAGGAATGGCGTTCTCGCCGTTGACGTCTGACTTCTTCATCTGCGGGAACTGGGTGTGGTACTTCAGTGTGCAGAACTCGTGGATCTCCTCGTCTGTGCCAGGTGTCTGACCTGCGAACTGGTTGCATGGAACATCGATGACCTCGAATCCCTGGTCATGGAAGTCCTCATACATCTTCTCGATCGGCTCATAGTGCGGTGTGAATCCGCATCCGGTGGCTGTGTTGACAACCATGATGACCTTTCCCTGATAATCGCTGAGTTTGACCTCAGATCCGTCCCTAGCTGTTACTGTGTAGTCGTAGATACCCATGTTCACTCCCCTTAAAAGGCCTTTGGCCCGGATGGTATTTTTGATTTGTTACAATTCAATTGTACGCAATTTAATTTTGCTTGTCAACTCGAAGCGGCAAAAAAAAGGACCCTTCACGGTAGTTCGGAAATGAGGGACAAAGAGCCATTTGATTATGGAAAGGCAGATTTCGGCTCTGCAATGTGTTCTACGCTGAAAATGCATGGAATGATATTGAGAAATCTCTTCATTTGCGTTCTCTTAGCTGCTACCATTTACTAAACAACCAAGACGTAATCAACAATTAATCACCCGAAGACATAACTTCTCAGCGCATCGTTTATCTTTGTCTGATATCCTGCACCTTCCCTCTTAAAAGCCTCAATCACATCTGCGTCAATCCTTAAGGTTATCTGCACCTTTCTGGGCTTATATAGGTTGTGGTCTATCATATGGTAAGGAACAAACTCTGAAAGCTCTTTTTCTGTGAGCTTTGGTGAATCACTTGTGTATTTTATCGGATGTTTTTCAGCCTCTTCTATTTCCTTAAGCATTTCAGGAGTTGGCTGATCTCCAATCTGAATCTTTCGTCTTTCCATTTGCATTGTAGATTCTCCTCTCATCCTTGTTCGCTAATCGTGCCGATATAAGTCTGTAATCATCTTGTCTTTCGGTAAACATATTGCACAAGAAAACAAGTCCACAAATACATCCACAAAAACGTTTTTTCTATGAAGATAAGCTTCTCAGCGCATCGTTAATTCAGACTCTCTTTGATGCACCTCAATCTTCAGGCAGAAAGTTCTTGTAGCTATACCCGAAGACTTTACCTAAAGCTCTCGCCATCTTCAAGCTGATCGGCCTTACTCCTCTTTCCATCTCAGAGACAACATGCTTGTCTATTCCTAGCTTCTCCGCAAGTGTCTTCTGTGTCCAATGCTCTTCCTGTCGGCAGAACCGGAGCATGACAGACGGCGTGAAATCCTGTTGCATCTTCCTGTACCAATCGGTTTCCCTTACATCAATCCATTCATCATCGGAAACCATAACATTCGAGACGCCGTATTTGATCCTGAGTTCCTCGAGAAGGTCTTCAGGTATGTATTCTCCCCTTATCGACAAATCAGTATGGGGCATTTTCACGACTGCCAACATAATACACCTCCAAATACAAATCCCCGTCCTCGCATCGCCAACAGACGACCCAATGGTAATCAAGGTGACAATGGTATGTCACATTACCGATCTTGCTGTAATTCTTGTACTTGGCCTGTACTGGACCATTGTAGCGAAGATCGGTGAGTAATCGTTTGAAAGTCATTTTGGCTTTCAACGACAACTTATCTATGTTTTTCTGAGCTTTCTTCAGTATGACAACTCGATATTCCATACCAAAAGTTACCTTTTTTTGTCCACTTACAATTTACATCTCAACTCAGAGGAAAGCAAGCCTACAAACACGTTTTTTCCGTGAAGATAAGCTTGGTCCTATTCAAAATAACACGTCTCCAAAGCGACGCAATGGTGTTTCTCCCCTTTTCGAAGCTGCTGCACGCTTTCCTCTGATGACATTCAGGCATCCATGGGGCTATACTCGGTAGCCATGGATAGTGGAACAAGGGGCAGAATAGGAATAGTCACATCAATGCTCATCTTCGGGATCATTGGCCTGGTCAGAAGGGGCATTCCGTATTCGTCCGCCATGGTGGCCTTCTTCAGGGGCGCCATAGCAGCGGTGGTGCTGGTTGTCCTCAGGCTGTTCAACAGGAAGGGCTTCGACACCAAGGCCATCAGGAGGAACCTTGTCCCGCTCCTTGTCTCAGGCGCAATGATAGGCTTCAACTGGATACTGCTGTTCGAGGCCTACAGGTACACGACCATATCGGTGGCAACCATCTGCTACTACATGTCACCTATCTTCACCATCATCGCCTCCCCATTCACACTGAAGGAGAGACTGACTGCGAAGAAGATGGTCTGCGTGCTGATTGCCATGATTGGGATGGTGTTCGTCTCCGGTGTCATAGAGACGGGCTTTTCAGGTGCCAAAGGGGCCCTTCTTGGTCTGGCTGCCGCACTGCTCTATTCAGGGGATGTGACCATAAACAAGAGGATGAAGGGCGTCGAAGGCATAGACAGGGCCATCTTCCAGATGATACCCGCCGCATTGGCGGTTCTCCCCTACTGGCTTCTGACTGACAATCTCAAGGAACTGACATTCGACCCTGTAGGTGTTGGGCTGATAGTGTTCGCAGGTGTTGTTGCCACTGCCCTCTGCTACAGCCTGTACTTCAGCGGGATACAGGTTGTGCCTGCCCAGACTGCGGCCATTCTGAGCTACATAGACCCGGTTGTGGCCGTTCTTGCCTCTGCAGTGATATTGAAGGAAGGCATGAGTCTCCTGACGGGCATTGGGGTTGTGATGGTCATCGGTGCCGCGATGATGAGCGAAGTTGACATTCCGCTGACAGAGAAAGGAGTCGAAAGATGAAATGGCTGATAGCATCTGACATACACGGTTCCGCACATTGGTGCGACCTTCTCATGAAGGCGTTCCGTTCGGAGAACGCCGACAGGCTGATTCTGCTTGGGGATCTTCTGTACCATGGTCCCAGAAACGACCTCCCTCTCAGGTATGACCCCAAGGCCGTGATTGCAATGCTCAACGGCCTGAGCGACAGGATCCTTGCAGTCAGGGGGAACTGCGAGGCAGAGGTCGACCAGATGGTTCTCAAGTTCCCTGTGCTTGCGGACTATGCCCTGCTCCCCATTGGAGACAGGCTCGTCTTCATCACACATGGGCATCTCTTCAATGAAGGCAACCTTCCTCCGATCAAGGACGGGGACATCCTGCTCCATGGACACACCCACATTGCGGCATGCATCGACCACGGCTCGTTTCTGTACATGAACCCGGGCTCCGTCTCCATTCCAAAGCCGGGACAGAGGCATTCTTACATGACACTCCAGGACGGACTGTTCAAGTGGAAGGACCTTGAGAAGGACAACAGCACATATCTGGATTTCAAGGTCTGACATTGAAAAAGGGCTGCCGCATCATGTGCAACAGCCCTTGCTTCACGTTTTCAGGTTATCTCAGTTTGCCGGATACCACTTGTCGAGTGTGACACCTGCTGCTATTGCGGCATCGATTGCAGGCTGGACCTCAGGATCGTCATCGAACTGGACCTTGACATCAGCCGGATCCGGTTTGAGGGATATCTCGTTCGGAAGCCTTCCGTCGGAATCGGCCTTCAGAAGCTCGATCTCAGGAATGATCATCTCTGACCCGTCCTCGAAGACGACCTTGACCTCGTAGCTGTCAGCAACAGGTCTGATGAGGTATCCCATCGGATATGCGGACTCGCCAGTCTTCATCTTTCCGGAGTTCCACTTGCCATCAAGGCCCGGAATTCCTTCAATCACGTTGTTGTAGCGTTCCTCAGAACCGGTCTCATAGAGATAGTACTCCACGATGACCTTCTCGGTCTTGTTCTTGAGCTCAAGTCCGAGATTTGTGTACTCAACCTGCGGCTCGGCAGCCTCAGCCTTTGTAGCGCAGCTTGTGAGGACTGCACAGAGAGCAACCAGCAGAGCCAGCATGACAATCAAACTCTTCTTCATGTTCTTTCTCCTTTTTTAATTATTCATCCTATCGTCGGACGGGAGGCATAGCTCTTCATCCTCCGATCGTAAGATGCCTTTCTTCTGCGGTACACCACCTGGGATGCCACCGTCCCCAGAACGGCGGAAACCAGCATCGGAATACCTGAAACCGCCATGAACAACCCATACTCGGTAGCCCAGTCGGTTCCGTCAACCGTGAACATCATCGTGATGACCATCATCAACACCACAATGTCCACCCATGTGTACGCCGCGGCCACAAGTCCCATCCTCTCCCTCTTCCTGAAGGCGAAGGACAGGGCCGTATCCAGCACCGTGGCCACCAGACCGGGCACCAGGTACTCAAGGACCTGCCTGACCCGGACGGGGCTTCTGGCCAGACCCTTCTCAATCGGGTCCACCAGCAGCATGTAGGAGATCAGGGTCACAGCAATGAAAAGCAGGGCAAGGCTGAAAGAGTAGACCAATGTCGTGCTCTTTGGTTTGCCCTCCTCTGTCAGAAACACCACCCTGCAGATCTCATCGATCCTGCGGGACAGCTTGCTGCGCTCCTTCTCCGCCATGAAGTCTCCCCTGATCAGTTCTTGACCAGGCTTCTCCAGTATTTGAAGTAGGCGGTCACGTTCGGGTACATGTTGTAGATCTTGTCGAAGTCAGGTTCGGTAAGGTTGACCTCCTCCACTGTGAACCCGTTCTTCTCATAGGTAACATCATCGCGGATGGACCATGAGCCCCTCTTGTCGAAGGCTGTGTAGCAACCGCTCTGTCCGTCCTCTCCTCCCATGCAGAACATGATGTAGAGCCTTGATCCTGCAGGATTGTCCGAACCGTTCACAAGGTATGAGTACGAGCAGGACTGGAATGCAGTATACGGCTCAAGTCCGATGACCCAGGCCACGTTCATGCCCATGTCCGCATTGTCCAGCTTGCTGGCGGATGCAAGGCCGAGAGTCGGACCATTGATGCTCTGGTCAACCGCATCGACAACGCCGTCTCCGTCACTGAGCTCGGTCATCTTCATCTGCGTGAACCTGTAGAAGAGCTCAACACCTGCGTTGTTCTCAGGAAGCTCCATGACACCCGGAGTGTTCTTGAGCTTGCCGGTGTAAGTGTACTCCACAGGCTTCCCGAACTGCTTCTCGTACGCCTCTGCAAGCTCATCGCCGTCTATTATCAGCTGACAGAACAGGCTTGCGTAGGAAGGACCGCTGATGTCCTTTGTGTAGATGGTCCAGAACTGTCTGTTGACACCGTTGGCATCATAGAAGGAGCCTGTTGAGGTGTCATAGCCCTCAACGATGTCCCACCAGCTGTCGATCGGCACTCCATCCGGATACATCTTGGTGTTGTAGTACCACGGATTGAATGTGGAATACAGGGGCAGTCCGAACTCCAGAAGGCCCTCGTTTATGTGGCTTGTGACGGATTCGGGTCTGTAGATGGAGATGTAGTCATAGAGGACAAGCTCGTGGTAGATCTCACCGCTGTTGTCCTTGACCTGCATGACATCGGCATTGATGTTCCCTGTGTCGCACTCCATCTCTATCTTTGATGCCACTGTGTTGTTGTCGCAGGAGATGTACTCGATCTTGTCCTTGAGATCTGGATATGCGGTCTTGAATCTTCTTATTGCGGAGGAGGCGTCCGTCGTCGTGGCATAGACCTTGATTGTACCGGTCTCGCTCTTTGCCATCTCGTAGAGCTCCTCCATTGACAGGGAGTCGTAGTCGACAGAGGAGTCGACCTTTCCCTTCCCCTTCTTCTCCTCATCGCCGTTTGCGAACACAGCCATGGTGAAGACAAGCAGCAATGCCAAGGCAATCGTCAAAACCTTTCTGCTCATTCCGTTCCTCCTTTACCAAATGGGAAATCAGTCATCGACTCCGGCATGGTGCTTCACCTTTGCCAGTTTTATGAGCCTTCCCGTCTCCTTATTATACACGTTCATTCTGGATGGATGCATCACAACATAAACCTTCTGGTCGCTGTCATACTCCACAAGTCCGATCTGCTTCGCAAGGAAGTCTATTCCGTTTACAGTCAGCGTAACAAGTGACTCTGAGCCGGCGGGCTGGGAGGCATAGACCACAGCCTCAATGGTGTTCTTGTGGTGGGGGTCCTCGGTGTAGATGTCCACCATCTCAGGCCTCAGGCCCATGCAGACATCGAACTCCCTTCCCTGTGGGATCTCCTCGTCAAGCTTCATCCTGTCCTTGCCGAACTCGTAGTCGCCGATCGGGCTCTTCACCTTAAGTGTGTCGCCGTCGAATGTCGCCTTGGCGTCTATGAAGTTGATCCTCGGGTTTCCGATGAAGTCAGCAGCCTGGAGGTCGATGGGGTTCGTGTAGATCCCGAGCGGAGTGTCGATCTGGCTTATCTCACCTTCCTTGAAGAGTGCGATCCTGGTCGACATGGTAAGGGCCTCAACCTGGTCGTGGGTGACGTAGATGATTGTGGTCCCGGTCTCCTTGTGCAGTCTCTTGAGCTCCGCCCTCATGTCTATCCTGAGCCTTGCATCAAGGTTCGAGAGCGGTTCGTCAAGAAGAAGCAGCTTAGGGTTGGAGGCAATGGCACGTGCAATTGCGACACGCTGCTGCTGACCTCCGGAGAGCTCGTTCGGATACCTGTCGCGGTAATCGGCGATTCTCATGGTGTCCAGAGACCTCATGACAGTCCTCTCTATCTCATCCTTCTTCATCTTCTTGATCTTCAGGCCGAATGCCACATTGTCGAAGACCGTCATGTGCGGCCAGAGCGCATAGCTCTGGAAGACAAGGTTAAGACCTCTCTTCGAAGGCTCCTCGAAGAAGGACTCGTTCGCATCGATTATGGTCCTTCCGTCCATGGTCATGGTTCCGCCCTGAGGCTTCTCCAGACCGGAGATGACTCTGAGGGTCGTGGTCTTTCCACAGCCCGATGGCCCCAGAAGGGTCATGAAGTCCCCATCCTCGATTGTCAGGTTTATGTCCTTCAGAACATGGTTGTCACCATAGAACTTGTCAATATGCTCCAAAACGATTCTGCTCATTCCTATACCTCC
>JAFVFA010000266.1 GCA_017475725.1 Spirochaetales bacterium | reverse complement strand
TCTTGCCATTGACAAGATCCTTCGCGGTGAGAACGTCATCCATGTCTCATTCGGGGCAAATGTCGAGCACATAATGAATTGGTACAAGGAGGCCTTCCGCGAGATCTCCGAGTTCCGCAGTCTGGACGATGCCTTCGATGTCTACCAGACCATCCGCTCGAACCGCGTAATGATGAACTTCAGCCAGGAGGGCGTCGGTGTCGACAAGATCCTCTCCAGCCTGGAGACCCTCATCAACCAGGGTTCCTTCAAGGCCGATGCTGTCTTCTTCGACGGCTACAAGCTGACGATCGCCTCTGACGAGGACGTGAAGAAGATCAAGGGATTCGCAGAGAAGATGAACATCGAGGTCTGGTTCTGCGTCTCTCCGGCAAGACCGAACGTGGAGTTCACGGAGTACGGCGTCCCGGTGACGATGGACCCGTATCTCGGAATGATCGACGTCCTGATCGGCCTCCACTACAACGACGAGAAGAGCAGGGTCATCATGACGATAGTCAAGGACCACAACAAGAACATCCCGCATCCGGCAGGTGTTGCACTCGATCCGAACACAATGCTGATCAGCGAGTGACGGCGGCCCGTTGCGGCTACTTGAAGTTGGCTCCCGAGAGGGAGTCAATTTTTTCAGGCAAAAAAATACAAAAAAAAGCCCCAAAGCCTTGACCCCTACCCCCTTAGGGGGTATGGTAGGCCCTGTAAAGTGCGGGGACCACCTAAATCCAAGAATCCCCACAGTTCTGAAGGCAAACAATGCATGTGGTGCCACCCTAGTCAAGTAAGACGACTTCAGAACGAACTGCATTTTACCTAGGGTATGCGTAGAATGATTGAAGTGCGTCATTTACGAAAGGAGTTTGATGATAACACCATCCCGCTCAAGGATATAAATGTTACCATCAACAACGGGGATGTGATAAGCATCATCGGACCTTCTGGCACGGGCAAGTCCACATTGCTCAGATGCATCAACATGCTCACCGAACCGACCAGCGGTGAGATCTTGGTTGATGGCCAGGACATCACAGCACGAGGTTGCGACCTCAACGAAGTGAGAAAGAAGATGGGGATGGTTTTCCAGTCCTTCAATCTTTTCGGTCATCTCACGGTTATCGAGAACATCATGAATCCTCAGATCACCCTGCTTGGCAGAAGCAGGCAGGAGGCGTTCGACAAGGCCATGTACCTGCTCACACAGGTCGGACTTGCCACGAAGGTGTTCTCATATCCAGACGAGCTCTCTGGTGGTCAGCAGCAGAGAATCGCAATTGCAAGGACCCTGGCAATGGATCCGGACATCATCCTATTCGATGAGCCCACCAGCGCCTTGGATCCGTCAATGATCGGAGAAGTCCAGTCAGTCATCAAGCTCCTTGCCAACTCGGGAAGGACCATGATGATCGTCACGCACGAGATGGACTTCGCACGCAAGATATCCAACAGGGTCCTTTTCATGGCTGACGGTGTCATCTATGAGGAGGGGACGCCGAAGGAGATCTTCGATCATCCGAAGAAGGAGCTTACAAGGAAGTTCGTCCAGAGACTGACGACCCTGAGCTACAAGATCGACAGCACAGAGTTCAATTTCGAGTCCATGAACGAAGAGCTCCAGCTCTATGGAGAGAAGCTGCTCATCGAGGCGGAGCGTCTCACAAAGCTCAGCCTTGCCATAGAGGAGATCTGTATAAACAACATCGCGAACTACTCGGACAACCCGTACATCCTGGTCAAGATCGAGTATTCGGAGAAGCAGGACACGCTGTACCTCTTTGTGAAGTACAAGGCAGAGGAGCATTTCACCCCAAGAGAGTCCGAAAGCAAGCTCTTCCTGTCCCTCCTTGATGAACCCACAACCACGGTCACTGAGAGGAAGCTCACCAATGACCCTGACGGTTGCGAGAACGAGATCGACATGAGCTTCAAGTGGATGGAGGAGTGAGTATGAAGAGAATAGCCATTGCTCTGGTCTCCCTGATTCTGCTCTGCACATCCGTCTTCGCTGCCACGATTGACACAAGCAAGTTCGAGACCATCGAGGATTTCAACGGACTTCCGATAGGGGTCCAGACAGCCGTTCTGTACGAGGAGCTCATTCAGGACCGCGTCCCGGACACCGAGTTCCAGTATTACACGATGCCAACCGACATGATCCTTGCCCTCAAGTCAGGCAAGGTGGCTGCCTATCTTGTCGAGGCCGTAGGCTACGGCGTCCACAAGGCCAACCATCCGGATCTCAGCACATTCAAGGAGATCCCTGGCTACATCAGCGCCAGCAACATCATCGGAAACAACGACAGGCAGGAGCGTCTTCTGGCCGAGATGAACGAGTTCATCAGAAACAGCTATGAGAACGGTCTTCTCGGCGATGACGGGTCTCTCTACCAGTACTGGATCGCCGACTTCGATCCAATGACTGACAATGTGGGAGTCAAGGACTTCGAGTTCTCAGGTGAGAACGGAACCCTGAACGTAGCGGTCGAGGGCGGTTACGAGCCTTTCTCTTTCGTCAGCGACGGGAACCTTGCCGGCTTTGACGTCGAGTTCGTCTGCCGCTTCTGTGTGGAGTACGGCTACACGCCCATCTTCAACGAGATCCCGTTCGAGGCCATAGCCCCGGGCGTTGAGACAGGCAAGTTCGACATTGGAATGAACATAGTCGTCAGCGAGGAGAGGAACGAGACGGGCACCCTGTCAGACATCTACTACACATGTCCTGTTCTCCTTGTGGTCATGGGCTCCGAAGAGGAGGCTGCAGCTTCCTCCGGTTCCGCAAAGGATGTCGGCTCCTTCACCAGGATCGAGGACTTCAACGGGCTTCCGATAGGGGTCCAGACAGCGGTTCTGTACGAGGAGCTCATCCAGGACCGCGTCCCGGACACACAGTTCCAGTACTACACCATGCCCACAGACATGATTCTGGCCCTCAAGTCAGGCAAGGTGGCTGCCTATCTTGTCGAGGCCGTAGGCTATGGCGTCCACAAGGCAAACCATCCTGACCTTGATGTCTTCCCTGAGGTTCCTGGCTACATCAGCGCAAGCAACATCATCGGAAACAACGACAGGCAGGAGCGTCTTCTGGCCGAGATGAACGAGTTCATCAGAAACGGCTATGACAATGGCCTGCTGGGAGAGGATGGCACCCTTTACCAGTACTGGATCGCCGATTTCGATCCTCTTGAGGATACCATAGGAGTGAAGGACTTCGAGTTCTCTGGTGAGAACGGAACCCTGAACATTGCGGTCGAGGGTGGCTACGAGCCGTTCTCATTCGTCAGCGACGGGAACCTTGCCGGCTTTGACGTCGAGTTCATCTGCCGCTTCTGCGTCGAGTACGGCTACACGCCGATCTTCAACGAGATCCCGTTCGAGGCCATAGCCCCGGGCGTCGAGACAGGCAAGTTCGACATTGGAATGAACATAGTCGTCAGCGAGGAGAGGAACGAGACTGGAACGCTCTCTGATGTCTACTACACATGTCCGGTTCTCCTTGTCGTGATGGAGTCTGACAATGCAGCAGCATCATCCGGTGCAACCGTCGTGAAGGGCTCATCCTCTGCCGACACCGGATTCTTCGCCAAGATCCAGAGCAGCTTCTACAAGACCTTCATCAGGGAGAACAGATGGAAGCTCTTCGTCTCCGGTGCAGGTGTCACGACACTGATAACGGTCTGCTCCATCCTGATCGGAACGGTCCTTGGTTTTGCAGTCTACATGGCCTGCAGACACGGCAACGTGTTCGCCAACAAGACGACCAACTTCTTCATGTGGCTGATACACGGCATGCCTACGGTACTCTTCCTGATGATCCTGTACTACATCATCTTCGGAAAGTCCAGGCTCAGCGGAATGTGGATCTCCGTAGTCGGATTCTCGCTTATGTTCGCATGCTCCATGATCGACATGCTGCGTGTAGGATACAATGCGATAGGTAAGGGGCAGTACGAGGCTTCAACAGCCCTTGGCTACTCTGACGGGCAGAGCTTCTTCAAGATTCTGCTTCCTCAGGCAGCCCACCACTTCCTGCCGATCTACAGCAACGAGGTCGTCACCCTGATAAAGGAGACCTCAGTTGTAGGTTACATCGCGGTCCTTGACCTGACCAAGATCTCAGACCTTGTCAGAAGCAGAACCTACGAGGCGTTCTTCGCACTGATCCTGACGGCTGTGGTCTACTTCGTGATCCAGGGCCTCATGGTCAGGATTGTGAAGATGATCCAGAAGAAGATCGATCCGAGACGCAGATCGGACAAGAAGATCCTTGCCGGAATCGACACAAAGGATTGGGATCTGTTCTGATTCCATTTTCAAATCAACCTTCATCCCGAGGTCAGCAGCCTCGGGATTTTTTGTGTTATGTGGGTTGCAGGGGTGCCCAGGTGCTACGAAGGGGACAATGTTTCAGAGATTCCCCTGAAGCACATCGAACAAGCAGAGCAGGACGAGCAGGCAAAGCAAAGCCGAGCAAAGCTGTGCAAAGCCTATTGCTGCATGTGATTCGGACAAAAGGAAGGGCTGCAACCGAAGTCACAGCCCCAAGACTTTCAATGAAGGATTTCATTTTCTGTGTGCATGGCACTGCCCGGCCATGGGGCAGCACCCGCACTTGTGTCCGCAGCTGCTCTTTCCAGCCTTGCGATCCTTGATTATGCCTCTGACTATCAGGGCGACTATCCCTGCAAGGACAACCAGTACAACTGCAGTTCCCATGTCAGTTCTCCTTAGGCTTCCTGACCAGCATGTAGACTGTGAATGCCAGGGCAAGGAGTGCCAGAATGAATCCGAACACATTGCCGTAGCCTGCGAACAGGGCGCCGATCTGGTAGATCATGAAGGCGATCAGGTAGGCGAATCCGCACTCATAGAGGATTGCGAACCATGTCCACTTCCTGTTGTTCATCTCACGCTTGATGGCTCCCATTGCAGCGAAGCAAGGTGCGCAGAGGAGGTTGAAGATCAGGAACGAGTAGCCTGCGACCTTTGTGAACGATGCAGCCAGAGTGGTGTAGACCGCTGCAAGTCCGTCTGCGCCGTAGACGATACCCATTGTTCCGACGATGTTCTCCTTAGCCACAAGACCGGTGATGGAGGCTACAGTTGCCTGCCAGTTGCCGAATCCGAGCGGCTTGAAGACGAATGCCAGGATCGATCCGACCTTTGCCAGGATGCTCATGTCGAGCTCTTCATCGGAGAGCATTCTGAAGCCGTCTGCCGTGAATCCGAAGTATGTGAAGAACCAGATGACGATTGTGGAGAGAAGGATGATGGTTCCGGCCTTCTTGATGAAGGACCAGCCTCTCTCCCATGTCAGGCGGAGGACACCACCGACTGTCGGGATGTGGTAGGCGGGAAGCTCCATGACGAATGGGGCAGGGTCGCCGGAGAATGGCTTTGTCTTCTTCAGGATGATTCCGGAGATGATGATTGCAGCCATTCCGACGAAGTATGCAGAGGTCGAGACAACGGCTGATCCACCGAAGATTGCACCGGCGACCATTGAGATGAACGGAAGCTTTGCTCCGCACGGGATGAATGTGGTCGTCATGATGGTCATTCTTCTGTCACGCTCGTTCTCGATGGTCCTGGAGGCCATGATTCCGGGGATTCCGCAACCTGTACCGATCAGGATAGGTATGAAGGACTTTCCGGAGAGACCGAACTTGCGGAAGATCCTGTCAAGGACGAATGCGATTCTTGCCATGTAGCCGCAGGCCTCAAGGATTGCGAGCATCAGGAACAGGACGAGCATCTGAGGCACGAAGCCCAGAACTGCGCCGACACCGGCCACGATACCGTCAAGGATCAGACCCTCAAGCCATGGGGCAACGTTCATCTTCTCGAGCAGGTTGCCGATCAGGACAGGAATTCCAGGCACCCAAACGCCGTAGTCGGCCGGATCAGGCTCCTCGCCCTCGAAGCCCTCGTAAACCTCGATGGCAGATGTGAGGTCCTCATAGGTGTAGGTGACGTTCTCAGGTGCAAGTGTCTCCTCGTCAACCAGCGTGTAGTCCGCTGTGGAGCCTGACTTGACTGCCTTGGCTGCAGAGATGACTGCCGCAGGCTCCGCATCCTCCTCGATTCCCACGAAGGCATCGAGTACGTTGGCTGCCTCGCCGTATGCCTCGGAATCCTCGCCGTAGGCGCCGCTTCCGATTCCCAGAAGGTGCCAGCCGTCGCCGAACAGGCCGTCGTTCGCCCAGTCGGTGGCCGCAGATCCCACAGTGACCATGGCTATGTAGTAGACCAGGAACATGACTGCTGCGAAGATCGGAAGTCCGAGCCAGCGGTTGGTCACGACCCTGTCTATCTTGTCTGACGTGGAGAGCTTTCCGGTGCTCTTCTTCTTGTAGCAGGTCTTGATGATCTGTGCTATGTAGACATATCTCTCGTTGGTGATGATGGCCTCTGAATCGTCGTCAAGCTCCTGCTCCGGAGCTGCAATGTCCTTCTCCACATGGGCAAGGGTGTTTGCATCTATCTTGAGCTGCTCAAGGACCTTCTTGTCCCTCTCGAAGACCTTGATGGCGTACCATCTCTGCATGTCCTCAGGAAGGTTGTGGACAACGGCCTCCTCGATGTGTGCAAGGGCATGCTCTACTGGACCTGAGAAGGTGTGTGCAGGGACCTTCTTTCCACCCTTGGCTGCCTCTATGGCCGCCTGGGCTGCCGCCTCGATCCCGGTTCCCTTGAGGGCTGAGACCTCGACGATCGGGCATCCGAGCTCTCTGGAGAGCTCCTGGAGGTTGATTTTGTCTCCGGCCTTCTTGACCAGATCGATCATGTTGATGGCCATGACAACAGGGATGCCGAGCTCGACAAGCTGTGTCGTCAGGTACAGGTTCCTCTCAAGGTTGGTTCCGTCAACGATGTTGAGGATGGCATCCGGTCTCTCTCCTACCAGATAGTTCCTTGCCACGACCTCTTCAAGTGTGTAAGGGGAGAGGGAATAGATTCCGGGGAGGTCGGTGATGATGACATCATCGTGCTTCTTGAGCTTTCCCTCCTTCTTCTCGACTGTTACTCCAGGCCAGTTTCCTACGAACTGGTTCGAACCAGTGAGGGCATTGAACAGGGTTGTCTTTCCGCTGTTCGGGTTGCCCGCAAGAGCGATTCTTATACTCATTTCAATACTCCTATCAGTTGCTTATTCAACATCGATGTTCCTGGCGTCCTCTTTCCTGATGGAAAGCTCATAGCCGCGTACTGTGATCTCGACAGGGTCTCCGAGCGGAGCGACCTTCCTGACGTATATCTCAACGCCGCGGGTTATTCCCATGTCCATGATTCTGCGCTTTACAGCGCCTTCTCCGTTGATCTTCGTGACCTTGACGGTCTCGCCGACCCTGGCATCTTTCAGTGTTTTCATCTCTATCTCCTAATTAAAATTAGATCATGATCTTCATTGCCATCTCCTGGCTGATGGCGACTCTGGCTTCCTTGACGTTGACTATGATGTTCCCGCCCAGTCTGTTGACTATGCGGACGTTTCCGCCCACAACGAAACCCAGGTTCTCAAGGTGCTTCTTGACCTCCGGCTTGCCGCCGACCTTCTTGATGATGTTGTCCTCTTCGATTTCCGCTAATGCCAAAGGTATCATTGCTAAAGCTTCCTATGATCCTATATTGGGTTAGAGAAGACTAAATGAAATTAAACCCGTCTAACCCTGCAATCGCCACCATTGTAGTTAGAGCGGTTTAACAAGTCAAGTGAAAAGTTAGTTAAATTGAACTGTCCGTCAGTTGATTGAGATCACCTTGTATCCAAGGTTCTCTATTGCGATGGAGAGTGCGGTGTCCGATACGTCCTGTGAAAGCTGGACCTTGGCCTCGCCGGTCCTGTAATCCACCTGGGCGCTTGCACCGTCTATTCTGTTGATCGCGCGCTTGACGGAATCCGAGCAGTGGGTGCAGTGCATACCCTCGATCCTGATGGTCTTTGTGCACAGAACCGGGCCCGAGAGCTCCTTGTCAGGCACTGAGGTGTCCACGTTGGATGGACCACCGGAACAGCAACCTCCTTCGCCTTTCATATGCTTCTTGCTTGCGAAGAATGCCACAATTGCGATAACTACGAGAACTGCTACAACAAGCCATGTCATGGGAATGCCTCCGGTTAGGTACATCTAATATAGAGCATTGTCCCGATTTCGAAAAGAGGATAGTTGGTTTTTGAGTCTCAGCCTACGATCTCGTCCCTGAGCTGCTTTATCCTATTTATTATGGAGTCGATGTCAGCGTGGGAGACGTTGGGGTTGAGGAGGGTGAACTTCAGCATGACCTTGCCGTCCTTGACCGTCTGGCCTATGACCGTGCCTTCTGAGAGAAGTCTCTTCCTGATTGTCTTGTTGACCTCGTCTCCGTCCTTGACCGCAAAGACCATCGAGCTGATTTCCGGCTTGAGAGGGCAGATGAACAGCGGATCCGATGAGAGCTGCTCATAGAAGTACATGGCGTTGCCCACGGCGTTGTCCATGATTGTGGCGAAACCCTGCTTGCCGCGTGTCTGGAATGCCATGAAGACCTTCAGGGCATCGAAGCGCCTTGTCGTCTGCATGCTCTTGCCGACCAGGTTGATGTAGCCTTCCTCCTCGTCCTCCTCACGGTTCAGGTAGTCTGCGTGGAGCTCGAAGCACTCCTGGAGCTTGTCGTTCTTGAAGAGGATGACGGAGCAGGAGATCGGAAGCAGGAACATCTTGTGGAAGTCCACCGTTATGCTGTCGCAGAGGCTGAGATTGCCGATTCTGGAGCGATATTTCTCGCTCATGATAAGGCCGCTTCCGTAGGCTGCGTCTGCGTGGAGGTGCATGCCGTAGCGGTCGCAGATTTCGCGCATCTTTGCGACATCGTCTATCGAGCCGTAGTCTGTGGTCCCGATTGTGGCCACTGCACAGAAGGGCAGAAGTCCCTCTGCGATGTCGGCCTTGACCATCTGCTCGAACTTGTCGATGTCAATCTTGCAGCGGTCATCGATAGGGAGCTTTCTGACTGAATCATAGCCGAGGCCCATGATGTGGCAGGTCTTGTCCATCGAGAAGTGTGAGACCTCCGAGGTGTAGAGTCTGAGCTTGCTGTACTGTGGTGGGAGGCCCTTCTTCTTGACGTCCCAGCCGAGCTTTGTGTTGCAGTACCAGTCACGGGCAGCGATTATTCCGCCCATGTTGGACTGGCTGCCTCCGGATGTGAAGGTTCCGTCAGAGCCTTCGCCGTAGCCGAAGAGCTTCACAAGGCCATGGACCATGGCTTCCTCGACCTCTGTGGCCGCAGGTCCCTGGTCCCAGCTGTCCATGCTGTCGTTGAAGGTGCCTATTATGAGCTCCGAGGCTATTGTCTCGGAAAGTGCAGGGGCATGGAGGTGAGGCATGTACATGGTTGACCAGGTTCTGAGCAGGTGAGGCATGATCTCCTTCTGCACTGTATCAAGGGTCTTGTCAAAACCGATGCCCTCATCCGGGAGGAATCCCAAAGAATCTATGCCTTCTCTAAGTTTATAGACATCTTTTCCTGAGTATGCACTCTTGTCATCATATGATTTCAGGATTGCTTCCGTCGTCTCCGCAATCATGTTGCGGAACGTATCCTTGACCGAACTTTCATCAGAGAGAATGAAGGGAACCTTTTCTGCCATGCCTCACTCCTAAGGATATTTTGTTGTTGTGTGAATACGATGATAACAGGTATTTCCCCTGGGGACTACCTAAAATTTCGGTAATATCCAAAAAACGGGTTTTTATGTGAAAATCAGGCAAAAAAGGTTTGACCCTTACCCCTTATGCCTTTATAGTGTCCTTACACTAAAAAACTTGTACAGTTCACCTTTGATTTTTTTTGGCATAGGGAGGAATTGGGGGTAATGGACGTCATTGTTGCCATCAATGATTTTGTTAATGGGATTGTATGGGGAGTGCCAATCCTGGTGCTCATTTTCGCAACTGGACTTTTCTTCACTATCAGACTCGGGTTCTTCCAGTTCAGACACTTCGGGTTCTTGTTCAAGGACACAATCGTAAAGGCATTCAAGAAGAAGGATGAGGAGAAACCTGCAAAGGGTGATCTCACCTCATTCCAGGCTGCCATGACCAGTGTCTCTGCAATCGTCGGATCCGGAAACATCGCAGGTGTTGCAACCGCCATCGTGATCGGTGGTCCTGGTGCCCTGTTCTGGATGATAATCGCAGCCATCTTCGGAATGGCTTCGAAGTTCGCCGAGATCACGCTTGGAATCAAGTACAGAAAGTTCAACGAGGACGGAACCGTCAAGGGCGGAGCCATGTACTATCTGGCTGATGGACTTCACCAGAAGTGGCTTGGAATCCTCTTCTCGATTCTGGTCATTCCGTTTGCATTCGTCATAAGCGGAATCGTGGACACCAACACGATTGCAACGACACTCTTCGACGAGTTCAAGATCCCTACAATCGCAACAGGCATCACGCTTGCTGTGATCACAGGTGTCATCGTCTTCGGTGGTGTCAAGAGAGTCGGTTATGTATGTGCAGTCATCGCCCCGTTCATGGGTGGTGCCTACCTGATCGCCGGTCTGTTCATCATTCTCCTGAACATCACACAGGTTCCTGCAGCTGTCTGGACAATCCTGAAGGCTGCCTTCAACCCATCCGCAGCAACTGGTGGAATAGTCGGTTCGATCCTGGTGACAATGAAGATGGGTGTTGCAAGAGGAATGTACTCCAACGAGGCCGGTCTTGGAACCGCAGCCATGGTCCATTCACCTGCAAAGGTCGACTCACCGTCAGAGCAGGGAGTCTGGGGACCTATCGAGGTCTTCCTTGATACAATCGTCGTCTGTACCATCACAGCATTGGCAATCGTCATGTCCGGTCTCTGGACAACAGGGCTGGATGGAGCAACGCTCACAGTCAACGCCTTCAAGGCAATGCTTCCTGGAAACATCGGCTACTGGATTGCAATCGGATCTGTCATCCTGTTCGGTTTCTCCTGTCTGATCAGCTACTACGACTACGCCGCACAGGCAGCCGAGTACCTCTTCGGAGAGAAGAGCAAGTATTTTGTCAGAGCCTTCTGGGTTGTGGCCATCTTCGTTGGAAGCCAGACTACACTGGGCTTTGTCTGGGACCTTGCAGACACCTTCAACGGTCTGATGATCATCCCGAACCTGATTGGTCTTCTGATTCTGAGCAACGAGGTTGTGAAGGAGAAGAAGAACTACTTCAAGGCAAACGGAGTCGATAAGGATTGAATCGCTGCAAAGTAATCATGGGGCCTTCGCGAAAAGCGAGGGCCTTTTTGTTGACCAAGGGTAGGGCCAACAGGTAGATTTGTCTACAGGGGGAGACCAATGGAACTCACATCACTTTCTTCAACATATACACTGGCAAACGGGACAAAGATCCCTTGCATCGGCTTCGGCACCTGGCAGACACCTGACGGGGATGTGGCGTACAGGTCCGTGCTTGCCGCGCTCAAAGCCGGTTACAGACATATAGACACCGCCACCGCCTACGGCAACGAGGAGAGCGTGGGAAGGGCCATAAACGACTTCCTGAAGGATGGCGAGGTCAGAAGGGAGGAGCTTTTCATAACAACCAAGCTCCACAACAAGGAGCATGGCTATGAGGCCACAAAGGCTGCCATCTCAAGGTCCCTGGACCTGATGGGCCTTGACTACCTGGACCTTTACCTGATCCACTGGCCGAACCCGATCTTCTTCCGTGAATGCTGGAAGGAGGCCAATGCAGGCTCCTGGAAGGCCATGGAAGAGGCCTATGCAGACGGCAGACTCAGAGCCATCGGGCTGTCGAACTTCTTCGAGAGGCACATTGGGGCGCTAATGGAGACGGCCAAGGTCGCACCCATGGTTGACCAGATCAAGATATGTCCCGGCATTGCCCAGAGGGAGCTCGTGGGATACTGCAGGGAGCATGGCATGGTTGTTGAGGGCTACAGCCCGCTTGGCACCGGTGGGACCTTCGGAAGCCCGGAGCTCAGATCCCTTTCCGAGAAGTACGGCAGACCAATATCACAGATCTGCATCCGGTGGAGCATGCAGCAGGGTGTAATACCGCTTCCAAAGAGCGTGACAGAAAGCAGGATAGTGGAGAACTCCAAGGTCTTCGACTTCGAGCTGTCCGAGGATGACTGCAATCTGATCGCGGGACTGGACTATGCAGCCCTGGACATCACACCACAGAGGAACCCGGACGAGAACAAATTCTGATTCAATGTCCTAGTTTTCGTATATAGGCTCGAAATCGCTGACATCATGGCCGCAGAGGGGGCAGATGAAGTCGGCAGGAAGGGTCTCTCCCTTGTACTCGTATCCGCAGATCCTGCAGCGCCAGCCGACTATCTTCCTCTGCACTGCAGCAGCCGGCTTTGGCTTCACGTTGTTCTGGTAGTCGTTGTAGGTCAGTGGTGCAAGGTCGCTTGTCCGTACCGCATCATCGACCTCGGCGATGAAGAGGGTGTGGCTTCCCAGGTCCTGGCTGCTGACCACGTGGGCGCTGATGACGGCGCAGGTCTGGTCAGGCAGGTACGGAATGCCGTTCCCATTGGTCGGGCAGGGGAAGTCGGCGAACTTGTCCACCTTGCGCCCGCTCTGCAGGCCGAATCTCCTGACCGTCTCGAATGTGGCGCTCTGGTCCAGGATGCTCATGGTGAAGACTCCGCTGCTCTTGAGCATCTCGCAGGTCAGGTTCCTGTTGATGCAGGCAATCGCTATCCTTGTGGGCGCATTTGCCACCTGCATACAAGTGTTGGTGATGCATCCGTTGACTCTATCCCCATCCTTCGTGGCAAGCATGAAGATCCCATATGAAATGTTGAACAAAGCCTTTGCGTCCATTGCGGCCTCCTTTCTGTCTCAGCCCTTGATTGTAGCAGATTTTCTCTTCCTGAGAACAATGAGAACAATGAAAAGGAGCAGGAACATCGCGGGCGTTGCAATGATTGCAAGCGGGCTGTCGGTTCTGTAGCCTATGATGCCTGAGATCAGATAGCCCACCACACAGGTTCCGGCGACTGTCAGTGCATAGGGCATCTGGGTGGTCACATGGTTGATGTGGTTGCACTTGGCCCCTGCCGAGGACATTATGGTGGTGTCCGAGATCGGTGAGCAGTGGTCCCCGCAGACTGCGCCGGCAAGACAGGCCGAAATCGAGATCACAAGCATCTCCGACTCCGGAGGGAAGACTGCACAGACAATGGGTATCAGGATGGTGAAGGTCCCCCAGCTGGTTCCCGTGGCGAATGCGAGGAAGACGGAGACGGCGAAGATGACTGCGGGTATCAGGGCCTGCAGTGACGATGCCGACTGGAGCACCACATTGTGGATGAAGTCGGCGGCTCCGAGCAGTCCTGTCATTCCGGAGAGGTTCCATGAGAGGATCAGGATGATCATCGGTGCACACATGCTTCTGAAACCTGCGGCGAAGCTCTCGAAGAAGACCTTGAAGGACATGACGCCCTTTGACATGTAGAACCAGAATGTTATAAGCACTGTGAGCAGTGTGCCCATGACCAGCCCTCTGGCCGAGTCAGCATCGGCGAGCGCGTCTCTGAGGTTGACTCCTGAGAAGAATCCGCCAGTGTAGGCCATTCCGAGTATGCAGAGGACAATGAGGGAGACGACGGGAAGCGCCAGGTAGGAGAGGCTTCCGACCTCTTTGGTGTCGGTCTCCTCAGAATAGGGGAGGTCTCCTGAGGTGAAGAGGTCACCGTTCATCGCGTTCTGCTCATGCTTGAGCATCGGACCGTAGTCGAATCTGAGGAATGACATGGCGAACAGCATGAAGAGGGTCCCCAGGGCATAGAGGTTGTATGGGATGGTCCTTATGAACATGGCGAATCCGTTTATGCCCATGGATTCAGGCACCGCATAGGTTACAGCGGCCGCCCAGCAGGATATCGGCGCGATTATGCAGACGGGTGCTGCAGTGGAATCCAGGATGTATGCCAGCTTGGCCCTTGATACGTTGTGGCTGTCCGTAATGGGGCGCATGACGGAACCGACTGTCATGCAGTTGAAGCCGTCATCCACAAAGATGAGAAGTCCGATGAAGATGGTTGCAAGCTGTGCGCCCAGCTTTGTCTTTATGTGCTTCTTGGCCCATGCCCCGAAAGCGGCGGCTCCACCTGATCTGTTCATCAGCACGACAAGGGTGCCCAGAAGTGTGACGAACACCAGGATGCTGGCATGGGAGCGGTCTGTGAGATTGGTCACAAGGCCTCCGTCAGGGTCATAGAGCATGGTGTTCAGTGCCAGCTCCACACTTCCGTTCGAATAGAGGAGGGCACCGACCACTATGCCTGCGAAGAGCGCGAAGTAGACCTCCTTGGTTATGAGAGCCAGGGTGATGGCCACAACCGCAGGGAGCAGTGAGAACACTGTGGCGAAGAACCTTGAGGAGTAAGCCTCCCCGACATTCCCTTCTGTGAAGATCAAAGAGACCACAATCAGAGCCAGAGCCACCGCTCCGGCTGCAAATGACAGTGTCTTGCTGTTCCTTTTCATCCCGAAACCTCCAACCTGAAAGTTTTAATTGTGTACATTTTAATTGTGTACAATCTATCATGAGTTCGCATGCTAATCAAGAACCAACCCGACAAAGTCAACAAGAATCCAATATTTTATAAATTTGGTCAAATTAAAGTATATTTTTATAATTCCTTTTGATATAATCCGGGATGTGACATGGTAAGGAAATCCCTCTGCTTAATGCATTTGGGAAATACAATAAGGAGAACAACTATGAAAATCGGATTCATCGGACTTGGAATAATGGGAAAGCCCATGGCAAAGAACCTTCTCAAGGCTGGATACACAGACCTTCTTGTCAGTGACCTGAACAAGGCTGCCGTGGAAGAGGTTGTAGCATGCGGAGCTAAGGCTTCATCGAACGAGGAGATCGGAAAGACCTGTGATCTGGTCATCACAATGCTTCCGAACAGCCCTCACGTCAAGGCTGTCATGCTTGGCGAGAGCGGCGTTGCATCATACATGAGAAAGGGCACCACATTCATCGACTGCTCCTCAATCAACCCTGTGGCAAGCAAGGAGATCTATGCCGAGCTCGAGAAGAAGGGCATCGACATGCTGGATGCTCCTGTCTCAGGTGGAGAGCCGAAGGCAATCGACGGAACACTGAGCTTCATGGTCGGCGGAAAACAGGAAGTCTTCGACAAGTACAAGGATCTGCTTGGAAAGATGGGCGCTTCAGTGGTTCGCTGCGGTGAGGTTGGCGCTGGAAATACAACAAAGCTTGCAAACCAGATCATCGTTGCATGTAACATCCAGGCTCTTGCAGAGGCTCTGACCCTTGCACAGAAGGCTGGTGTCGATCCTCAGCTGGTCTTCGAGGCCATCAAGGGCGGACTTGCCGGAAGCACCGTCATGAACGCAAAGGCCCCTATGATGATCGCCGGAAACGACAAGCCGGGCTTCAAGATCGACCTTCACATCAAGGACCTGAACAACGCACTGGACTGCGCACACAGCGTGGGAGCTCCGGTTCCGATGACTGCAGAGGTCAAGGAGATCCTGGAGTGGCTGCATGCCCACGACTGCGGACAGAACGACCACAGCGCAATTGCCAAGTACTACGAGTACCTTACAGGTATCAAGATCGGCCGCTGACTTGATTGATCGTCCAATGAATCTGCATCCTCCGGGGTGCAGATTTTTTTTGGGAAAAGCTATTGAACAAGCGGGCGTTTTTATGTTGATATGAAGTGCGGTATGATTATCGCGAACGAAAAAAACACAGCCGAAGATTTCTGGAAGGAAGTGCAGCTTCTTCACAGGTTCACAGACCAGGGTGTTGCCTGCTATTCCCTCAAAGGCGACTTTCTGAATCAATACTACATCATATCGGAGACGGAGACCCGCAAGCTGATGAACTTCCCTGAAGTCGTCGGATATGACGTCTATCGCTCCATGGTGCACTCGACATCCCAGATGCTCCACTTCCTGAAGGACAACGGAAGCATCACCAAGGCGAACATCCTCAGCATCCTCAGAGGTGCTCTGAACTATCCGCTTGAGGAGGCCTGCCACAACGAGCACATCAGGGTCCATGACATCAGCTTTCTCTCGTCAGAGAGGGTGTTCACAGGCGTTGAGATCACAGGCCTGGAGATCAAATACAACAAGATAGCCATCGTTCCGGACTCGACCCTGATGATAGGTGACATAATCGCCAGCGGAGTCACGGTCTGCAAGTGCCTGGACTTCCTGCTGGACTGCTACAGGAAGGCTGGCAAGAAGCTCAGGAACATAATCTTCTTCAACATCGGTGGAAGGAAGTCGATAACCCTCTTCGAGAGGTACACCAGAGAGATCAGGGAGTACTGGCCGGAGTTCGAGGGTTTCATAACCATCAACTACGAAGGCATCTTCAATTGCTATGAGGAAGGGGACAGAGGCGTCAGTGGTATCAATATCGCTGACGTCGATTTCTATTGGAAGGGTGGAATCGTCGCACCTGAGTTCAGGAGGCAGACGCTCTCCATGCAGGCGCCCCTGTTCGAGAAGTGCACAATCTACGACGGCGGAGCGCGCAGATACGAGATCAGCGAGCACATCAAGGAGGTTCTGGAGTTCTGGAACCACGTTGCAGACCATGCCTCGGAGATTGATTTCACCGCCCTTCTGGAGGAGAAGCTCGGACACAGCATCGACATCTCCTATGAGGATTGGCTGAAGGACTGCGTCTACCAGTCCCTTGACCCGGACCTGACGCATTGGCTCTATGTGCAGGAGAAGGGTTTCATCCAGAGCTGCAAGGACCTCTCGCTTGAGAAGCTTGCAAGGAAGAGAATCAAGGAGTTCTCCACAGTCCTCAGGAAGTACATGATCTGAAATCACTAAACGGAGGTGATATAAATGGCAAAGGAAAACGCAAAAGTCGATGTGGACTACGCCGAAAGCGCAGTGCCGTCAAGTGCAAGAAGAAGTTTTCTCACAATGTTCATGATCATGCTGGGATTCACGTTCTTCTCGGCATCGATGTGGGTCGGACAGCAGCTGGCTGACGGCTTGGATCTGGGCGGGTTCATTGGTGCCCTGATCTTCGGTGGAGCGATTCTGGCAGTCTATACCGGACTTCTGGGCTACGTAGGGGCAAAGACGGGAATGAGCCTTGACCTCCTGTCAAGGAAGGCCTTCGGAAAGAGGGGCTCATATCTTCCTTCCGCCATGATCGCCTTCACACAGATCGGCTGGTTCGGCGTCGGTGTGGCAATGTTCGCCATCCCGGTTGCAAACGAGCTTCTTGGTGGAAGTGTCGCGGCTGAGTGGATCCTGGTCATAGTGGCCGGAATCTGCATGACAGCCTCCGCATACTTCGGGATCAAGTCACTGACCATAGTCAGCTACATCGCGGTTCCGTGTGTTGCCATCCTCGGTACAGTCGCTATGATCATGGCTGTTGCAAGGGGTGACTCGACACTTGTCGACCAGTTCGCCAAGTCCTCCGGCTCCCTGACGGTTATAGGCGGAGCAGGTCTGGTCGTCGGTTCCTTCGTCTCCGGAGGCACTGCAACCCCGAACTTCACAAGGTTCGCCAGGAACGGCAAGGCCGGAGTCATCACAACTGTCATAGCGTTCTTCATCGGAAACTCCCTGATGTTCTTCTTCGGTGGAATCTCCTCAATCTACGTGGGCGGAAACGACATCTTCGAGGTCATGCTGAACC
>JAFVFA010000265.1 GCA_017475725.1 Spirochaetales bacterium | reverse complement strand
ATGGTCCTTTCAATGACCAACCTGATGACGCACGGCGGGACCATCTGTCCGATGCCGTACTTCTCCCGAAGTCATCACTGGCCTGCATAAACCAGGAGAGGATAACCTGCTTCAACGGTGTGCCCACAATGTTCATAGCCATGTTCAACCATGAGGACTTCGCCAAGACCGACTTCTCGTACATGAGGACAGGGATCATGGCAGGCTCCAACTGCCCGCCGGACCTGATGAGAAGGGCCGCTGCGGAGATGAACATGAAGGAGATACTCTCGGTCTACGGACAGACCGAGTCATCGCCGGGCTGCACGATGGGAGAGGTCAACGAGGACCTTGACCACAGGGTTGAGACTGTAGGCTCCGCATTCCCGGGTGTCGAGTGCAAGATAATCGACCCTGAGACGGGGAAGGACCTTCCTGACGGTGAGAACGGCGAGTTCGTCGCCCGTGGGTTCAACATAATGAAGGGCTACTACAAGATGCCTGAGGCCACGGCCAAGACCATAGACCAGGACGGTTGGCTCCACACCGGCGACATCTGCTGCAGAACCCCTGACGGTTACTACAAGGTCACGGGAAGACTGAAGGACATGATCATCCGTGGAGGTGAGAACATCTACCCGAGGGAGATTGAGGAGTTCTATCTCACCAATCCGAAGATAAAGGATGTCCAGGTCGTTGGCGTAAAGGACAAAGTCTACGGAGAGGAGGCCTGCGCCTGGGTTGTGCTTCACGATGGGCAGAATGCGGACGAATCGGAGATGAAGGAGTATGGCTACAAGTCAATGGCAAGGCATAAAGTGCCTCGTTACTTTGTCTTTGTGGACAATTTCCCGATGAACGCCGCGGGCAAGATCCTTAAGTATAAGATGAAAGAAGAATCGGAAAAGATGTTCGATCTAGGTTGACTCTTTTTGTCCAAAGTGATAAAAGACTGACTAACAGCAATGACGAAGAGGGACCAGGAGGATAGCATCAGCGAGCTGGGTACGGTGTGAGCCAGTTGCGAAGGGCCTGAAATCCTATCACTTCCGAGCTGGGGAAAGGAAAGCCGAGTCATGTCGGTGAGTAATGGTCCCCCGAGACTGCCGCGTCAGGGCATAAGGCTTGTTGGAGCCTGAGTGGCGCAGAGATGCGCAATTTGAGTGGTACCGCGGGTATCATATCCCTTTCTTGGATTGGATATGCAGCTCGTCTCAAAGGAATACGGCAAGTCCTTGAGACGAGCTTTTTTTATACGGGGGTAGGTTGTGGACACCAAGACACAGCTGCTGGAGGTCGCTTCCAGAATCAGAGACATGCGTGAGATCATGGGGTTCTCCCAGAACACCATGGCGCAGAAGACGGACTTGAGTCTTGCCGAGTACAAGTCCTACGAAAGCGGAGCTGCGGATCTTCCGTTCTCCTTCATCCACAAGTGCGCTCTGGCATTCGGAATTGACATCACAGACCTTCTGGAAGGCCATTCCACCAGGCTCACATCATACACGGTCACAAGAAAGGGCCATGGGCAGCAGACAGCCAAGGAGATAGGGATAGACATCCAGAACCTTGCGCCCAAGTTCAAGAACAAGATAGCCGAGCCCTACTGGGTCAAGTACGACTACTCCGACGAGCTCCAGGGAAAGCCGATACAGCTCGTCTCCCATGCAGGCCAGGAGTTCGACATTGTCATAAGCGGAGCGCTTCTAGTGCAGGTCGGGAACAACAAGGAGGTCCTCCACGAGGGCGACTGCATCTACTACAACTCATCCACTCCCCATGGAATGATAGCCATAGACGGCAAGGACTGCCTCTTTGTGGCTGTTGTCCTTCCTGGAGAGGACGAGAGCGGAGACTCCAGCATAGCTGCGTCACTGGCGCCTCTTCCTGCAAAGCACAAGCTTCTTGTGAACAGGTTCGCCGAGTGCAAGGAGGACCTCAACGGCGTCATCCAGAGCGTGGAGTTCAAGAACACGGACAAGTTCAACTTCGGCTACGATGTTGTTGATGCGCTTGCGGAGAAGTACCCCGACAAGCTTGCGATGATCCATCTGGACAAGGACAAGGTCGAGCGCCGCTTCACATTCATGGACATGAAGAGGGAGAGCGCCAGAGTGGCGAACTACTTCGTCTCCATGGGGATCGGGAAGGGTGACAAGGTTATGCTGGTGCTGAAGAGACACTACCAGTTCTGGCCTGCGATGGTTGCACTGCACAAGATCGGTGCTGTGGCCATACCTGCCACCTACCAGCTCAGGGAGCATGACTTCGAGTACAGGTTCAATGCGGCAGGCGTGAAGGCCATCGTCTGTACCGCTGACGGGGATTGCGCCGAGATAGTGGACAAGGTCCAGCAGAACTGCCCGACACTGGAGATAAAGATGATTGTGAACGGCAAGAGGGAAGGCTGGAGGGACTTCAACGACGAGTACCCAAGATTCAAGAGCTCCTTCAGAAGGACGGCTGACACCCCATGCGGAGACGAGCCTGCACTGATGTTCTTCTCCTCCGGGACGACCGGCAACCCCAAGATGGTCGAGCACAAGCACACCTACGCCCTCGGCCATTTCCTGACTGCCAAGTACTGGCACTGCTGCGAGCCTGACGGGCTTCACTTCACCATCTCCGACACCGGTTGGGGAAAGAGTCTGTGGGGCAAGCTCTACGGGCAGTGGATGTGCGAGGGTGCGGTGTTCGTCTATGACTTCGACCGCTTCCACGCAGATGACATCCTTCCGCTCTTCGCCCAGTACCACATCACCACCTTCTGCGCTCCTCCCACAATGCTCAGGATGATGATCAAGGAGGACCTCTCCAAGTACGACTTCAGTTCGGTCAGGCACATGACCACAGCCGGAGAGGCTCTGAACCCGGAGGTCGCCACACAGTTCCACAGGGCAACCGGCCTGGAGATCTGCGAGGGCTTCGGACAGACCGAGACCACACTGACGGTGGCCAACTTCGGAGGCGGGAAGGTCAAGCTCGGCTCAATGGGCAAGGCTTCGCCGCAGTACAAGGTCAAGCTTGTCGATCCGGAAGGCAATCCAGTGTCTCCTGGTGAGGTCGGAGAGATCGTCATCGACATCTCGGAAGGCAATCCGGTCGGACTGTTCACGGAGTACTACAGGGATGCGGAAAAGACCCAT
>JAFVFA010000264.1 GCA_017475725.1 Spirochaetales bacterium | reverse complement strand
TTGATTCCACCGTAGTAGTGGGTGTTCAAGTACACGATCCCGGTCTTGTACAGCTTGTCCTCATAAATCGGGCTCTGCTTTGCATCCAGTCTTGGAGAGTCGATGTGCGCACCGAGAATGTTCATTCCCCTGCTGATGTCGTCCTTGCCGATGTTGAAGAGGATCAGGCTCTTCCCCATCTTGTTGTAGTACACCTTGTCACCAGGCTTGAGGCTGTCAACGGTGTCAATGTTCCTGTATCCATACTTCTCAGCAATCTCGATTCCGGCTGATGTGCATCTGCGCTCAGTCTTGTTGCTGCTGATGAACTCCATATAGTTGTCTATGAGTCTTTCCATAGAATCCTCCGTGCATGTTTCTGTCGATAGGAATTTACCACAATTGTGCGCAGAGGAACAACAACGCAGGATCAGAGGCTGGCGAATTCAGGCTTCTTTGTGTGACGGCCCTTGTTGCATATGACATCGACGATGCACCTCTCCATCACGATGCTCTGCAGGGAGGTTCCGATCTCCTTGATCTTTATGTCATATTCGGCAAGAGTCACAAGGATCCTCTCCATGTCCTTCTGGGTATAGCGGTTGCAGCAGTCACGGTATATCTCCCTGTCCTTGGGCATCGTGATTGCGCGGTCCCCCTCGAAGACCTTCTTTGTGAAGGCGGTGTTGTCCTCGCCATACCTCAGGCTCATCCCGCAGCCGTTGGCCACATTCATCTGCACGGAGAGGGCACGTCTGAAATAGGTGGACAGCCTTGATGCGCACATAGCCGTGACAGTGGCGGCATCCTTGGTTCGGAGCAGGGTGTGCAGACACTCCAATGCGCTCTCCAGCTTACCTCTGGCGATATAGGAGAACAGTGTGAATTCGGTCTCCTCTCTGGTATGGGTGAGGAAGTCCTCGACATCATCATATGTGACTGTTCTCTTGTCCGGAACAGTCTTCAGGAAGACTACCATCTGCGAGCAGGTGTTCTCGAACTCCTGGATGTTGTTCTCCACCTTCTCTATTATTGCTATGACAGCTTTGCTGTCAATCGATAGCCCATTTCTTCTGAAATAGTTGGAAATCCACTCATTCTTCTTGCTTTCGAACATCTCATAGAACTTGGAGACATACTCCTTGCCCTGCTGCTCGACAGCTCCCATGATGGATGAGTTGATATATAGCTCAGCACTAGATATTATCAGAGTCGCACAGTCGGACTGGTGCTGGATGTAGTTCACCAGGGACTTCACCTTGTCGGCAGTCTTTATCTCCTGGGCCTCGTCAAGGATCACAAGCTTGTGGGCCGCGAAGAGGTCATTGTTGTTCAACTGAGCATACATCTCATCCTCGTAATCCTCGAAGGCATAGAACTTCGAGACATCACAAGGCTCGACCTGAGAACGAATCTTCTTTATGGAATCCTCTTTCAGGCCCTTTTCCGGACCCAGAAGAAGATAGGTATGACCCACGGTCACCTCCCGTACTGGCGAATTATCATCAGGAGTTTACCATGAATCTCGCAATGTGTGGAGACTATGACCTTGTATGCCTGGTTCGCGGGATGCAGCTCATAGCGATCACCGACATGGTAGAAGTGCTTCAGGGTTATCCCGTAGTTCTCATCGTCACCGATGCTGGCTGCAACGATCTCTCCGTTCTCAGCCCATTTGGTCTTCCTGATTATCGCCATGTCTCCGTCGTTGATACCGTCATCTATCATGCTGTCGCCACGGACGCGAAGCGCATAGAGCTGGTCCGAGTCACCGCAACCGACCAGGTCCTGGGGGACGGAGAGGAAACCGTCATAGACAGGTTCTGAGTGGATCGGGGCCCCTGCTGCGGTTGTACCCAGGATGGGGACCTTGATGACCGTCCCGCTCTCAGGTGTCGTCCTCTTCAGGAGAGCCATGCCGCGCGGGAGGTTGTCTGCGGTCTTTATGATGTTCTTCTTCTCGAGTGCGCGAAGGTGATCATAGGCGGCCTTTGGGGAGAAGCCGAAGTTGTTTCCGATGTCTCTGAGACTTGGTGCATAGCCGTTCTCATCAAAATACTTCTCGATGAACTGGGCGATCTCCTGCTGTCTTTCCGTCAGACCTTTCATGTTCCACCTCCATTGCAGCGCATAATACTTAAGCTATGATAACATGTTGCTTATCAAAAGTTAAGATGCATTTTTCGTTTTTTGCCGTTTTTTTTGCATGAAAAGTCAGACCTTGAGTCTGGTCAGAAGATTCTCCGCAGCCTTGAGGGAGATCCCTGCCCGTTTCGAGACCTCATCGGCGCTGCATTGGATCACATCGTCGAGGGTCGTGAAGGCATTCATGATCTTCTCGCTGTAGGCCTTGCCTATGCCGGGAACGCTCTGAAGGAGGTGGAAGCTCGCCTCCTTGCTGCGCATGGCCTGGTT
>JAFVFA010000263.1 GCA_017475725.1 Spirochaetales bacterium | reverse complement strand
TAATAGGTTCCGGCTGCATCGATTGACAGCTCAGTGTAATAGGGGCTGTTCTTCGTGTAGGTTCCGCTTGTGGAGACCACCAGAGAACCGTCCGCATCGAAGATGCCGACCTCCCTGTTGTCCTCTCCACCCTGGACCCACCAGACCTTCACCACAGACGGCCCATCAACCGTGAACCTGATGGAGTTCTTCTTGGTTGCGAACTTGCCGCCCAGATTGATCCTCTGCTCCGAATAGTAGCCGTCTTCCCAGGTCTTCTTGCTTGAATCCACCTTGGACTTGGCGCTCCAGATTACCGTGAAGAAACCATCCACCTCAGTGGTGTCACCGTCAGCCTTGGAACCTGCTGCGAAGGCCTCAAGCGCCGAACCCTCAAGGACATGTGAAGCTGCACCACCTGCAGCCTCCTCCTCTGCAGCAATCCGGGAGGCAAGTGCCTGCTCCTCTGTCACGACCACCGTGATCTCGGCCGATGCAACGCCGACAACGGTCTCCGCAGGCGTCTCCTGCACCATTGGCTGGAAGGTCGGTGTGACTGCATCGGACAGCAGGGTCCTCTCCCCCGCATCGTTCGTCTCATAGATCGACTGGGCAAAGACGCATGCCATGCCCAGCAGAACAATAGTCAGAAATGCAACAGTTCTCTTCATAACCCCCTCCTTCAAGAAAGTTTATGCCCCCGTTTCACGAGAGCATAAACCATATGAGCAACAATACGTGACTGTCATCTGATGATCATCTCAGTCTCCCCGTCGAAGAGATAGATGCTCTCGTTCGGGATGGAGAAGCTGATGTCGCTGTCGACCTCCGGAGTGTCATGCGGATCTATCTTGAGGATCCCCTTGATCCCGTCGATGTCCACATAGACATTGGTGTTGTCACCAAGGAGCTCTGTCAGCTCAACGGAGCACCTTATCACAGCGGCGTTCTCCTGCTCGCCCAGGACTATGGCCTCAGGCCTGTAGCCGAAGACGATCTCTTTGCCCTCGTACTTCTTTAGCTGCTCCGCACTGAGCTTCATGGAGACATCCACCGTGTTCCCACCAACGGCAATCCTCCCTTCTTTCAGAGTGCTCCTGACGAAGTTCATCGGAGGCTCCCCGATGAATCCGGCAACAAATACGTTCACCGGGTTGAAGTACAGCTCGTAGGGCGAACCCACCTGCTGGATGTAGCCCTCCTTCATGACGACTATCCTGTCAGCCATAGTCATGGCCTCGGTCTGGTCATGTGTGACGTAGATGGTGGTCGCCTTCGTTCCGCGATGGATCTGCGAGATCTCGGATCTCATTGTGACGCGCTGCTTGGCGTCAAGGTTGGAAAGGGGCTCATCCATCAGGAAGATCCCCACCTTCCTGATCAGGGCACGCCCTACGGCCACCCTCTGGCGCTGTCCGCCGGACAGGGCCCTTGGAAGTCTGTCAAGGTAGTCCGTCAGGCCAAGGATCTTGGCCACGTTCATTACCTTCTCCTCTATCACATCCTCGTCCACGCCCTGGAGCGTCAGACCGAAGGCCAGATTGTCGTACACCGTCATCTGAGGATACAGGGCATAGCTCTGGAAGACCATCGCGATCCCCCTGTCCTTCGGGCCCTTCTCGTTGGCGCGCACACCGTCAATGAGGAACTCACCCTTGCTTATGTCCTCAAGACCGGCGATCATTCTTAGCGTCGTGGACTTTCCGCAACCGGACGGACCGACGAAGACAATGAACTCACCCTTCTCGATCTCAAGGTTGAAATCGTGGACGGCATGGAAGCCGTTGGGGTAGATTTTGTTTATATCCTTCAATGTAAGGTATGCCATTCTTAGACTCCTCCTTCATCGACTTTTCTCTTGGCATCCGAGAAGATCCCCTTCAGGATGTTCTTCATCCAGACGAGAATCAGGTCGAAACCCATGTAAAGCAATCCGAAGAAAACAGGCTCCATGCCCTGCTTGATCAGACTGTAGAACGCCGCCACGCTGAACATCAGCACGAACGCGTAGACCACGTTTAGCACAAGGCTCAGGAAACGCCTTTTCACAACGAACATCCACTTCCCGTTCTCGCCTGGAGTCTCCTCCATGAAGCGCAGCAGGTTGTTGGTCAGTATGTCCGTCACAAACCCCATTATTATGGATGTGACGAACAGCAGATCCAGACTGTCGGCTATGTACAGACCCAGCCCCCAGACGCAGAAGTAGCACACCGCGCCGGCGAACCAGAACTTGACGAAGAGCACCTTCAGCCACATCGGGATGCGGAATCCGGACCTCCGTGCGTATCTCCTGAGCTCAGCCTCCGAAACCTTAGGAGAGTTCTCCCTGTTAGCACTCACCAGGTCATCCACAGCCTTGGTCTTAAGCTTGTAGTAATCGGAGGCAGGCTCCTTGCTTCCCTTCGCCATCGCTCACTCTTCTATCTCTATGGCATCCATCTTGCCGTAGCTCTCCACCGCAACGCTGGTCTTTATCCTCTTGATCAGAGGTGCGTACAGCGGAAGCAGAGCCGTCAGCACACATGCGATGGCCAGGAATATGACATGCAGCTTGAGCATGTTGTAGGCCTTCAGTATGTAGATGGTGTTCTGCGTGACCGCAATCGGGTTCGGATTGCTGGGGCTTGCAGTGACGGCCCTGATGATGATGCTTCTGTACATGATGTCGCAGAAGATTATGGCCGCGACCATCAGGAACATCAGGATCAGCATGGCCTTGTTGACCTTCTTTCGGTGCGGGAACGCGTTCATGAAGCAGACCAGCGACTGCATCGAGAAGAGCATCGTCACAAAGCCGTAGAGGCCCAGTCCCGGACCGTTTATCTTGGCCGTGGTGTTCGACACCACCGAAAGGT
>JAFVFA010000262.1 GCA_017475725.1 Spirochaetales bacterium | reverse complement strand
GGAGGATGCAGGATACATCTTCTTCCACCAGGATGATCTCGGCGAAGGTTACACAAGCCTTTCCGCAGAATCGATGAGGAGAAAGATGCCATGAGAAGAAGCAGAGCCGTTTTCATCGAATGGAGTCTGATGCTCTCCCTTGTTGTTTCCATGTATGCGGCTTATGGGTTTCTGGAGTCCAGAGGCCAAGTCATCTCCCTTCCGCTTGCCATCTTATCCGCAATCCTCACCATTGTCATAATCGCAGACAATGTCCTGATATCCAGAAGGTGTCCGGTGAACATCTATGTTCTGGCCAATGCCCTGTTCTCGTTCTCCGCTGCATTCTCGGCACAGAGGTTCGCTGTGTTGGCTCAGGAAAGCACAGTATCAAGGGCCATCATAGCCTCAATAGCGGCAATCATCTGCTTTGTTTGCGCCTTTATTGTAGAAAAAGAGGTTCAGAATAGCATGTTGATAGTAAATTTTGATGTTATAATTATAATACAGGCCATTTTGATTTATATTGTTGGAAAAGGGAGCAATAGTCTGTCCGTTGCATTGATGAATTTCGGATTCGCGGCGTGCTCTGCGGCATTGGGGGCTCTGCTGGTCTCCAGGATGGGAGGTTCCGACAAGGCATGGTCTTTGTTGGGGATCCTTGCAATAGGGGTTCTCCCCGTTTCCATAATCGCATTCTCCGTCTTCTCCTCCGAAAGTCTCAGAACCGCATCCTACGGCATAGTCTCGTTCGTTGCGATCATCGCAAGGGCCATATACGGGTTCTTCGCGCGCCTGTTCGGGACATTGGCAAGATGGCTTGAGTCCCTTTTGGGATGGAACATACGTTATGACTTCGAGGTCCCTCCCTACAGCCAAAGGGTCTCCTCCAATGTGGTGAGGGAGTACGGCAACCTCTCATGGCTGCCGTTCGTCATCTCCTTTGCCGTCCTCGTCGGCATTGCCGTATTCATCTTCAGAATGAAGGGCAGAAGGATGGAGGCAAAGGGGAGAAGGCAGAGAAGAAGGAACGTGCAGAGAGCATGGCTGGGAAAAGGAAGGAGGACATCCGGCAAAGGTGGCCTGTCCGGAAGAATCAGGTTCATTCTCGCATATCTGAGGAACTATGACTCCTTGGGAGCCCGCTATATCCGAACGGAGAGAAGGCTTAAGAGGGAGGGCTTCCCCAGAAATCAGGGGGAGACTGCCCACTCTTTTCTTCGAAGGGTTGCAGATAGGAAGGGTGATGAACAGATGTTCCTGATGGCAAACGAGATTGAACAAATGTTCTACTCCCGAAAATTATACCAGCAAGACAAAACTGTTGCAGAATGAACAGTGAAAAGGCCTTCTGAAACGGACAGCAACAAAAATCAAGTCGATTGCAACATTATTCAGCAACTGGAATTACAGTGGCATAAAATTATTTTTTGAAAAATACATAAAAAATTTTAACATTTATTTTTGAAAAACTCAAAAGTAAACATTTAGATTGTTTTTTGTTGAAATAAAGGAATGTGATGGTAAAATAGAAAAGAAGTGTTGCGCCAATTTCGTTTCTGCAACAAATGGAGGGAAAAATGAAGAAAACGATTTTTTTAGTGCTCTTTGCATTGTTGGTTTTCGCTGTTCCTGTACAGCTCTTTGCTGCTTTGAGTGGAGATCCGATTCAGACTTTTGACTGCCCGTTCCTGCTTACCTCTGGAGGTCAGGGCGCTGGTTCGAAGATGCTCAGGCTTCTGATCAACCAGTCCAAGAAATTCACCCTTGGCGAAGATGCAGACTTCTGGCTTGAGGATGAGACACCGGAGCGATATGAGGATATAGACTCCGGCAGGTACACAACCCTTGTCATAGTCATAAGCGTCACAGAGAAGGGTCTTGGTGCCTCCGGAATCACAATCGAGGATGAGATCGGCTTCCTGAAGGAGGTCCTGAAGAAGGCAAAGGCCCAGAACATGAAGATTGTCGCCGTCAGCATGGAGGCGGATGCACGTGCACCTAAGCTTCCGACAAACGGAAACGAGAGAATCATCGACCTTGTCTGTCCTGAGTCTGACTGGATGATCGTCCTCAAGGCAAACAACTCGGATGAGAAATTCACAAAAATCAGCCAGCAGTACGGCATCCCTCTTACCATAATCGATAAGCAGATGGACCTTGTCAAAGCTGCTCCGGACATCTTCATAAAGAAGTAAGCGGAGGGACTTGATGACAACAACGACGCTGACTCTGATACTGCTGATCATAATGATCGTGACGTTCATTCTGAGCAGTATCAAGCTTAAATCACCTGATATCTCAATGGCTGTTGCAGCTGTTGTCCTTGCCATAGCGGGAACAATCGCAGTGCCGGCTCTCGGAAGCCCTGTGAGGTATCTGGTTGAAGGATTGTTCGTTAATCTCGATCTGGCCCTTCTTTTCATTGCCGCATCGATTTTCGTCAACATCTACTCATACAGTGGTGCTGTAGCGGCCATAACCAGAACGGTTGTCGAGAAGATTAACAACAAGTGGCTCCTCATGACCATCATGGGAGTTCTGATGCTGATCCCTGGAGCCCTCACGGGTGCCGGTTCCGTTGCCATATTCGTCCTTGGCGGATTGGTCAACACGGTCCTTGAGTATCTTGGAATCTCCAAGAAGAGAAGAACGGTATTCATCTGCTTCTTCGCAATGCTCTCTGCGGCATGTCCGCCGATCAACCTCTGGACAATGCTCATGACGGCCCAGGCCAACATGCCATATGTCGGATTCACCTGGCTCCTGCTCATCCCGATCTGCATTGCCGGAGCATTCGCAATCGTCTTCCTGGGCTGGGGTGCAAAGCCTCAGAGCAAGGAGGAGATTCTGCAGAAGCTCCCGGAGAAGGATCCTAAACTCACATGGTGGAGGATTCTGCTTCCGATTCTGTCCATCATAGTCCTGTTCCTGCTTGCTCTCTATGCACCATGGAACCTTCCTGTCCTCGGACTTCCTCTGATGTTCCTGATCGCCGCCCTGGTCGCATTGCTCTGCAATCCGAAGAAGACCACTCCGAAGCAGTATCTCGGAATATTGGATGACACGATGGAGCAGGTCTTCCCTCTGGTCGCAAACGTCCTTTCAATAGGAGTTCTCCAGAGTGCAATGGCAGCAACCGGAGTCAGAGGACTCATCGGATCCACATGTGTCGGATTGCCGCTGATCCTCATCTACACATTGATTCTTGTTGTGGGACCAATCTGTCAGGGATGCTTCAACTACGGTGTATCCATCGTGCTCGGCGGACCGCTGATCTTCATGTTCAACACTCTTGGAATGGATGTCACGGTCATCTGTGCTGCGCTTTCTCTCATCTTCCCGCTTGGAGACAGTCTGCCTCCATCGAGGATTGTCGGAAGACTCGCCTGCGAGGAGACCGGCTACAAGGAATCATATCTCAGCTTCTTCAAGACACTGCTTCTGCCAATGGTTGTTCTTGGAATAATGGCTGTGATCATGATCATCAAGCCAGCCTCGTTTGCGTTCCTGTACTAAAAGGGAGGATATGAAAGCATGATATTCTTTGAGAATTTGATTCATATACTGTATTTCGTGATGGCAGGGCTTGTTGCTTTCAGCATGCTCAAGAGTCTATTCAAGAGGAAGAAGAACAAGGGTGTTGTCTTTGACATCATGTATGCCTATTGCCTGATTCCTTTCCTGCTCAGGATTCTCTACATAAAGTGAGGGGGTGGCTGTGATGGAAAAGAAATCATTGATAGTGAAGATAGTCATCCTGTTCCTGGCTCTGGTCCTTGCGACCTTGTCCGGAATAGAGTTCTGGCAGCTCCGCCATTACAAGGAGACGATAGTGGCATCAGACGACCTCACAGAGGTCAAATGGTTCAGCGACTACGTCCCATCGCTCAAGAACACCTGGATGGACACCCCTGTGTTCATCTTCGACTCAGGCGTCGAGGGTGGAACTGTGTTCGTCTGCGGATGTCCCCATCCATACGAACCGGCCTCCACAATGGCCGCATATCTCATGATCGAGAACCTTGAGGTCACAAAGGGAAAGATCATCATCGTTCCAAGGGCCAACTACTCAGGTTCGACAGAGGGAATGGTCGGTGATGCCTACCCGATGTTCTTCCACGTCAGCTCGGACTGGGGAATCACAAAGTACAGAATCGGAGACAGATACACCAATCCTCTGGACCAGTGGCCTGATCCGTTCACCTACATCAACTACCCATCCGGACAGAATCTGGCTTACCAGGACATCAGAAACCTCAACAGGACATATCCCGGCCGCGAGAACGGAACGATCACGGAGAGGGCAGCCTACGCTGTCATGGAGATAATCAGGGAGGAGGGAGTCGACATCGCAATCGACATGCATGAGGCCGAGATTCTCTATCCTGTCACATCAACCTACGTTGCACCTTCCAAGGTCCTTGACCGCGAGAAGTTCCTTGAGACCGGCGAGATGGAGTACTACGAGCCGGAGATGAGCTCTCTGGATGTTGCAATGATGGCAGGAATGAACATCTCGGACCAGTTCCTCATGAAGAGCGCCTCATCCCCGAACACTCTGCACGGACTGAGCCACAGAGAGTGGGCAGACTGGTCAGACAGCATGACGTTCCTCATGGAGACCCCTGAGATATTCATCGATAAGATCACCGGACCAAGAACAGAGGCTCTGATGACTGAGGGAAAGGACGAGTTCCTTCAGAAGGTCACGGACAAGGGTCTGACATACTTCCCGTATGACATGGAGTTCGGAACCCCGATGTGGTACAGGACCGGTCGTCATCTTACAGGAGCCCTGGAGGTCATCTACTGGGCAGGCGCGTTTTATCCGGAGCTTGAGGTCGAGGTCAACTGGCCTACATATCTGGAGATGCAGGATCTGGAGAACCAGGGGGTCGACAGCATCGGCTACTACCTGAAGAACCCGGAGGCTGCAGAGAACGCTGATCACGCATTCACAATCTATTACAAACCTGTCGGGGAGAACTACGACAAGTTTGATAAGGACTGAGAAAAACAAAAATGGAGGAGAAAATGAAGAAAAGAATTCTTGTAGCACTGCTAATACTGCTTTGTTTCAGCGCACAGAGCGTATTTGCCTGCACGATTTTTGCCGTCGGAAAGAATGCAAGTGACGACGGTTCGACAATGGTTTCGCATACTTGTGATTCAAGAAGCGATGACCTGAGGCTCTGGCTGATCCCTTCAATGGAGGCGGGCACAGAGAGAGAGATCGTTCTCGATGGCCGTGAAGGAGCCGACTTCAGCAATTTCCCCGAGGTCATTGACTACGGTGTCAGAGGAATGGCTCTGGCTTCAATAACAACGGAGAAGCCCACCAACAGATACATCCATGCAATGTACTCCTTCATGAATGACAAGGGCCTTGCAATGGGAGAGTCAACCTGTTCAATCAACGGCAACATCGAGCAGGGCAAGAAGATCAGGGAAGCCTACAACATGTACGATGGAATCGTTGACTGCTACATGCTGCAGGACCTTGCACTTGAGAACTGCTCAACCGCCAGAGAGGCTGTCGAGTTCATGGGAGAGATTCTCGCACAGTACGGATGGAGCGGATCGCCTGAGTGTATCAACATCTGCGACGGAAACGAGGCTTGGATCATGGAGTGCTACGGCGCAGACATCTGGGTTGCAGCAAGAGTTCCAGATGATGCAGTCTTCGTTGCAGCCAACAGAGCAAGAATCAACTTCTTCGTCGAAGATGATCCTGAGAACTACCTCTATTCACCGAACCTCAAGGATTTCGTTGCAAAGCACAACCTTTGGGACGGAACAGACTGGAGCGAGTTCATTCCTTGCTGGACATTTGCACCATACGGATACAGACCATATTCAACAAGACGTGAGTGGAGAGCCATGTGCCTGCTGAATCCTGAGCTCGGAGCAACACTTGATCCGGAAGAGCAGGATCCTGACCGCAACTGGCCATGCTTCGTCGTTCCTTCAGAGAAGGTTTCCGTCCAGGACATCTACGAGATCTGCGGCGACTACTATCAGGGAACAGAGTATGACATCTCAGAGTCAATCTGGGGCGGAGAGTTCGGTGATGCACTGAATCCGGCACAGGATTTCTCCCAGAGAGCAATCAACAGCTACAGATGCACATATGTCCAGATCGCAAACGTCAAGGCTT
>JAFVFA010000261.1 GCA_017475725.1 Spirochaetales bacterium | reverse complement strand
GTACCCTAAGGAGAAGAGGGCCTACGTCCTTGACATGTTCCCGTATCCATCGGGAGCCGGTCTCCATGTAGGACATCCGGAAGGCTACACGGCAACAGACATCTACTGCCGCTACCTCAGGATGAACGGCTTCAACGTCCTGCACCCAATGGGATTCGACTCATTCGGACTGCCTGCAGAGAACTATGCCATCCAGACAGGTACCCACCCCGCCATCACCACGGAGAAGAACATCAACACCTTCAGACGCCAGATCAAGCGCCTCGGTTTCTGCTACGACTGGGACAGGGAGATCTCAACCTGTGACCCTGACTACTACCACTGGACGCAGTGGATCTTCGAGAAGCTCTACGAGAAAGGTCTTGCCTACGAGAGTCAGGCTCCGATCAACTGGTGCCCCCACTGCAAGACAGGCCTTGCCAACGAAGAGGTCAAGGAGGGAAAGTGCGAGCGCTGCGGAGCCCAGGTAGAGAAGAAGAACATCCGCCAGTGGGTGCTGAAGATCACAGCCTATGCACAGAGACTGCTCGATGACCTGGATCTGGTCGATTGGCCGGAGAGTGTCAAGCTGATGCAGCGCAACTGGATCGGAAAGTCGGAGGGAGCCTCCGTTCTGTTCCAGGTCAAAGGCCTTGAGGACGACCCGGACGGCAAGCTTGAGGTCTTCACAACACGTTGCGACACCCTCTTCGGTGCAACATACATGGTCGTCTCACCGGAGCACCCTCTGGTAGGCAAGCTCACAACCGCAGACAACGCCGAAGCCGTAAAGGCCTACATCGACCAGGCCGCGAAGAAGAGCGACCTTGACAGGACGGACCTCGCAAAGGAGAAGACGGGTGTGTTCTCCGGAAGCTATGCCATCAACCCCGTCAACGGAAAGGAGATCCCAATCTGGATCGCCGACTACGTGCTGATCTCATACGGAACAGGCGCCATCATGGCAGTCCCCGCACACGACACACGTGACTGGGAGTTCGCCAAGAAGTTCAACCTGCCGATCATCGAGGTCCTCAAGTCAGAGGTCGATGTTCAGGAGCAGGCCTGGACCGAGGACGGAATCCATGTGAACAGCGGATTCCTGGATGGTTTGAACAAGGCAGATGCAATCGAGAAGATGATCGGGTTCCTCGAGGAGCGCAAGATCGGTCACAAGACCATCAACTTCAAGCTCCGTGACTGGATCTTCAGCCGCCAGAGATACTGGGGAGAGCCCATCCCCCTCATCCACTGCCCGACCTGCGGAACCGTCCTGGTCCCGGAGAACGAGCTCCCTCTAACACTGCCGGAGGTCCAGAGCTATCAGCCGTCAGGCACAGGAGAGAGCCCGCTTGCCAACATAGAGAGCTGGGTCAACTGCAAGTGCCCCAAGTGCGGAGGCCCTGCAAAGCGCGAGACCAACACAATGCCTCAGTGGGGCGGCTCCTGCTGGTACTACCTGAGATACATCGACCCGAAGAACAGATACCGCTTCGTCGATGAGGAGAAGGAGAAGTACTGGATGCCGGTCAACCTCTACATCGGAGGAACGGAGCATGCGGTTCTCCACCTGCTCTATGCAAGGTTCTGGCACAAGGTCCTCTTCGACCTTGGTCTGGTCTCTACTCCCGAGCCGTTCGCAAGACTGGTCAACCAGGGAATGATAACCTCATTTGCCTATCAGAAGGCAAACAAGTCACTGGTTCCAACGGATCAGGTCATCGAGAACGAGGACGGAACCTTCACCGACAGAGAGAGCGGAGAGAAGCTCGAGAGAGTCGTCGCCAAGATGTCAAAGAGCCTGAAGAACGTCATCAACCCCGACGAGGTCATAGCCCAGTACGGTGCGGACACAATGCGCATGTACGAGATGTTCATGGGACCGCTCCAGGTGTCAAAGCCATGGTCAACGACCGGCATAGCAGGAGTCTGGCGCTTCATCGACAGGATCTGGCGCATGGCAGAGGAGAAGCCTCTTGTTGAGGACAAGGCCCCTGCGGAAATACTCAAGAGCCTGCACAAGACAATCAAGAAGGTCACGGACGACACAGCCACCCTGAACTTCAACACCGCAATAAGCCAGATGATGGTCTACATCAACGACCTGGCCAAGCTGGAAAGCCTTCCGAGGGAAGCCTGGGAACCGCTGGTCCTGATGCTTTCACCATATGCACCTCACCTTTCGGAGGAGCTCTGGCAGAGAGCCGGCCATACCGGAAGCGTAGCCAACGTGAAGTGGCCTGAGTACAACGAGGCCCTCACAGTTGATGCAGAGGTCCAGATTGTGGTCCAGATCAACGGAAAGGTCAGAGCAAAGCTCATGCTCTCCAAGGATGCCTCCAAGGACGAGGTCATTGCAGCTGCAAAGGCCAATGAGAATGTCAGGAAGTACCTGGACGGTGCAAACATCGTCAAGGAGATCGTGGTCCCTGGCAAGCTGGTCAGCTTCGTGGTCAAGTAAGACAAGAAAGTATTAAATTATCAATGTTCGGCTCTCTGCAAAGGGAGCCGTTTTTTTCATCCCTGCTGATCGCCATGCCTCTTGGTGTAGAGGAACATGAGAAAGGCCATGGCGAAGATGATAATGTAGCCCAGGATCGAGTACCTGTCAGGTATCTGGCCTAGGAACACAAAGCCCAGTAATGCAGAGAAGATCACGTTGGTGTATTCGTAGATGGAGATCTCCCTGCCTGGTGCAAGTCTGTAGCCTATGGTCACTCCGAACTGCCCAACCGTTGCACAGGCACCTGCGAGAAGCAGACACAAAACCTGCTCAAACGTCATCGGCACGAACACAGGGATGGCGAACGGGAGAGTTATCAGAAGACTGAAGAGGCTGAAGGCGAAGATTATCTTGGGCCCCTTAACACCCCTCTTCCCAAGGGCCCTGAGGCTTGTCATGGCCACACCGGTGCCAACTCCACTGAGAAGTCCCATCAGAGCCGGGAAGAAGTCCTCCGTGCCTATTCCCTGAGGCTTCACGATGAAAAGGCTTCCAAGGAATGCGCCCAGGATCAACACCGCCTGCTTCCAGGAGATCTTCTCCTTCAGGAAGATGAAGCTGAACGTCAGCGTGAAGAACGATGACATGTTGTTCAGCATGGTGGCGTCGCTGATGACCATGTGGTCTATTGCATAGAAGAAGGCGAAGATGGACACGCCGCCGAACAGGGATCTGAGGAACAGAAGCAGCCAGGACTTTCCATCCATGCCCCTGTAGGTGTCCCCGTCACGCATCAGCATGATGAATGAGACAACAAGGGAGACGGCGTTTCTGAACAGGACCTTCTGCATTGAAGGAAGGTCCCCGCTGAGACGAACGAAGAAGTTCATCCCTGCGAAGCCCAGCGCGGAGATTGTTATGGCGATTATGCCCTGATACTTTCTGCTGATGGCCATGGCACTACTCTGTTCTCAGTGCTATTACAGGGTCCTTGCGGGCGGCCTTCCTTGCAGGGATCAAGCCACCGATCATCGTGATGATCACGCTTATAGCCACCAGTATCAATGCATTTTTGATTGGAAGGTGTGCATGGACCACTGTGTCGGTAAGTGCGTAGATGATCTTGTTGATAGGTATTGTCAGCAGTGCCGACACCCCTACTCCAATCAGACCTGAGAACAGGCCGAGGATCACAGTCTCTGCGTTGAACACCTGGGAGATGTTCCTCTTGGAGGCGCCAAGGGCCCTGAGTATTCCGATCTCCTTGGTCCTCTCCAGGACTGAGATGTGGGTGATGATCCCTATCATGATGCAGGAGACCACAAGGGACACGGCCACAAAGGCTATCAGGACATAGCTTATGACATCGACTATCTGGGTGACCGATGAGGCTATAAGGGCCACATAGTCTGTGTAGGTGATCCTCTGGTCCTCAGGGACCGTAGCATTGTAGTTGTCCAGGCAGGCCAGCACGTTGTTCTTGTCCTCGAAGCTGTCCGTGTAGATGCTGATGGATGACGGAAGGTCCTCGCTGACCTGTCCGAAGGCCTCCATGTTCGCGTTGTAGCTTGAGGCGAGATTGTTGTCGTAGAAGTTGATCACAAAGCCCTTCAGGGCATCGTTGCCAAGGATTCCTGCCAGCAGGGACTCTATTGCGGAGTCCGCCATCTCGTCGACCTTGCCGGCTACTATCTGCTGCATGTACTCAGGTGTAGGAACCATCTCTCCGGTGTACTCGGAATAGGCTCTCATGATCAGGTGGTAGAAGTCATTGTCGAAGTTGAGAACGCCTGTCAGGAGGTCAGAGACCTTGAAGCCGGAGTTTCTGATGAAGGACATGGCATATGAGCTTACGCTTCTGATCTTCTCGGACTCGTCCTCCGTATTGAACGGGACTCCCGTCAGCACGTTGATCTCAGGGGTTGCCAGCTGGGCCTGGATGACAGCGCTCTCTGCCGTGTGCTTGATTATGTATGAGGTAAGCAGCGGTGTGTAGCCTATGGCCTCGTCGATGGTGACGTTTGCTGCATCCTCGCCCGAGAAGCGCACAACACCTGTGATCCTGAACTTTACAGCCTGGTCCAGAATGGCCTTGGCGGACTGTGCGTCATCGCCCTTCATGACAAAGGTGCCGTTGCCCGAGTCCTGGTAGAGGTCGCAGTTTGCAAGGAGGTAGAATTCGTGGTTGCAGAGCTCCTCGAACGAGAACGATACGTCTTCGTAGGTCTGTGCAATCTGCTCATACTGTGCGGCGGTGATGAAGCCTAGCTGGTAGAGAGTGGAGAGGCTCAGCGTGTTGCGGGAACCGACTACCAGGATGACCTCGTCGTAGCTTTCCGGCCATCTGCCGTAGAGAAGGTCGTAGTTGTCGACAAGGACCTTGCTGATGGTGCCTGGCTCGGAGCCGCGCATCAGCTCAGTGAAGTTCTCTGCGCCGTAGTCGCCGTATAGGATGCTCATCTGCTGGTCCCTGAGGCTGAGAAGCTGCGAGATCTGGTTTCCGGTCTCCGTTGTGTCTGCAACGCCAGCCTCTGCATCTGAGCTTACAAGATTGCCGTCTGAATCATAGGAATAGACCGTGAAGGCAAGGTTGTAGGAATAGACAACCCCGTTCTCACCCAGGTATTGGCGGATGTCGCTCTCAGGGTTCTCCAGATACTGCTTGAACAGTGTGAGGTCGTTCTGCTTCACGCTTGCAGAGAACGTGTTTGTGCCTCTCTGCATGAAGGTGTTTGCATGGACACGACCATCATCCGCTATGCGCTGGTAGAGAGCTCCGCTTGAAGCCATGTCCATCATG